>NZ_JAGYFX010000085.1:0-25899 GCF_019946615.1 Pseudomonas sp. BF-R-01 | reverse complement strand
CCTTGGTCGACGAACGTTGCGACCCGCCATTTTTCGGCGATGGAATACTGATACTCGACGCTGCCGGCAATCATGTAGCGGCCACCGATACGGTCGCCGTCGGAGTTTTCCGGGGACAGGCTCTGGTAGTCGTAACCGCGCACGCTCTGATCGCCACCGGCGAAGAAGCGCAGCGACGGCGGCACCGATTTGTAGCCATTGGTGGCGCTGCCACCCACCTGCACCCGACCGAGGAAACGGTGTTTATCGAACACCGTGGTCAGGCCTTTGACCAGCGCGGTGCCGTAAAGCAGGTTGTTGTCGGAACCCAAGCCTTCCTTGGCCACTTTGGTTTCGAACTGCAGGCGATAGCCGTTGTGCGGGTCGATGCGGTTGTCGCTTTTCAGGTAGGAATAGCTGACGCCGGGCATCAGCAGATTGCTCAGCCCCGAGTCATCGCCGAGTCGATATTCTTCGCGCTGCCATTTCAGCGACACCACCCGCTGCCAGCCGCTGGGCAACTTGCTGTGCCATTCGGGGCCGAGGGTCAGCAGTTTGCTCAGGCTGTCCTTGTCGGCGATTTCTTCGCTCTGATAACCACCGGCGAAACGCAGTTTGTCGGTCAGCGGCGGGTCCAGCGGAATGTCGTAGAACAGCCCGACGTTTTGCCGTGGTGCCGAGACTTCGGTTTCCCAGCCATAGCTGTGGCCTTGAGGGTTGACCCAGTGCCGGGTCCAGTTGGCCTTGACCCGTGGGCCGACGTCTGTGGAATAGCCCAGGCCGAGGCCCATGGTCCGCGGCTTGCGGGTGTCGAGCTTGACGTCCACCGGGATCACATCGTTCTTGGACGCCGTCGGCGCGGCGTCGACGCGCACGCCTTCGAAGTACCCGCTTGCCTGCAGATTCTGATTCAGTTCGGCGATCAGTTCGGAGTCATAGGGCTCACCCGCCTTGAACGGCACCATGCGTTGCAGCAACTCTTCGTCGAACGGCGTATCGCCTTCGAAACTGACTTTACCCAAGGTGTAACGCGGGCCGCTTTCGTAGATCAGTTCGATGTCGGCAACGCCGGCTCGCGGGTCGACCGCGAGTTTCTGCCGGGTGAAATAACCGCTGAAGAAACCGTAACGCGAGGCCTGGTTCTGGATCAGCCGCTTGGCGTCTTCGTAGCGGCCATGATTGAGCACCGCGCCGGTTTTCAGCGCATTGCTTTTGGGCACACGAAAGGTTTTGAGGGAGGCCGCAGGGCCGTCGATGCGAATAGTGACATTGCGCAAATGCACAGGCTCGCCGGGATCGATGTTCATGACCAGGCGCGGTGTCTTGCCGCCCTTCACGTCCGTGTCGATCTGTGGCTGGTAATAACCCAAGGCCTGGGCGGCCTTGCGCGCCTGTTCTTCGGCGCCACGACTGAAGCGCAACAAGGCCTCCTCGTCACGATCGCCGAGGCTGCCGATATAGCCCTCTATATTGGCCTTCAGTTCATCGTTGGACGGTTTGATCCGCACATCCAATTCACTTTGCGCCAGCGCCGCGCAGCTGGTGATCAGCATCAGCACGCCGCTGGTAATTCTTCCTGGAAACTTCATAGGCGCGGATGCTATCACGAGCGTGGGAGCGTGATAGAGCCTCGCGCCCCGCGAAAGTTCTACCGTTTTATGCCGTGGCGGTTTGCAGCACCTGTGGGTTGGCGTGGAAAAACACGTGCTCGCGGATCGGTCCTACCGCCACTTCACCGATTTCCTCGTAGCCCTGACGTTTATAGAACTCCAGATAACGCGGATTCCCGGTATCGAGCACTACACCCTGGGAATGTTCATCGACCGCGCACCAGTTATGGACCGCCTGCAGCAGTTGTTCGCCGAAGTGCTTGCCCTGAAATTGCGGGTGAACCCCCAGCAATGGCAGCAGGTGCACCGAATCGGACGGCACGCAGGCCATCACCGCGTCGTGGTATTCAAGGTAGCGGCGAGTGCAGCGAAAACCGGTGCTGAGCACCATCCGCAGGCGCCACGCCCAGCTTTCGGTGATGCCCAGGCGTCGTTGCGGCGGCGCGATCAGCGCGATACCGATCAAGCGATCGTTGACCAGCAGGCCGATGGCCGGCAAGTCCTGAAGAAAGTGTTGCTTGACCAGTTCCCGCACGGTGGCGCGCACCCGCTGTTCATAACCGGGACGTTCGGCTTCGAAGAGGTAGCCGAAGGTCGGCTCGTGGCGGTAGGCCTGGTACAACAGGGAGCGGGCTTCGCGGGAATAGCCGCTGTCGAGCATGTGGATATCGGCGATGACGGTCGAGGTTTCGGGCATAACGGTCATTCTCCCCGGCGCGGCTCGGGTGGCTGCGCTCTTATTGGTACGAGCGTTTGGGTGGCTTCACAGTTCCCCAGACAGGTATAGACCAAAGATCAGGATCTTCATCGACTGAACTGGCCTCTTCGCGGGCAAGCCTCGCTCCTACAGGTGAATCAATTGGGTGCAACTCAAAACCTGTAGGAGCGAGGCTTGCCCGCGAAGAGGCCGGTACTGCCAATGAAGATCTGACAGAACACAGCGAATCCCCTCACCCCACACTGGCCCCAATCCCACAGGTCAGCTAGCATCGCCCTTTTGCCAGGACTGCCGACCATGAAGATCGTCTCCTTCAACATCAACGGGCTGCGTGCTCGTCCTCATCAGCTGGCGGCGCTGATCGAAAAGCATCAGCCGGACGTGATCGGCCTGCAGGAAACCAAGGTCCACGACGATCAATTCCCGCTGGCCGAGGTCCAGGCGCTGGGCTATCACGTGTATTTCCACGGGCAAAAAGGTCACTACGGCGTCGCCCTGCTCTCGCGCAAGGAACCGCTGGAACTGCACAAAGGTTTCGTCACCGATGAAGAAGACGCCCAGCGCCGCTTCATCTGGGGCACTTTCGCCGACGCCAATGGCGTGCCGGTGACCATCATGAACGGCTATTTCCCACAAGGTGAAAGCCGCGACCATCCGACCAAATTCCCGGCCAAGGAACGTTTCTACAACGATCTGCAGCACCTGCTGGAAAGTCAGTTCAACAACGAACAGCCGCTGGTGGTGATGGGCGATGTGAACATTTCCCCGGAAGACTGCGACATCGGCATCGGCCCGGACAACATGAAGCGCTGGCTGAAAACCGGCAAATGCAGCTTCCTCCCGGAAGAACGCGAGTGGATGGCACGCCTGAAGAACTGGGGCCTGGTGGACAGCTTCCGCCACCTTAACCCGGACGTGGCCGACCGATTCAGCTGGTTCGACTACCGCAGCCGTGGCTTTGAGGATGAACCAAAGCGCGGGCTGCGGATTGACGTGATCATGGCGTCCCACGGCTTGTTGCCGCGAGTGAAGGATGCCGGCGTGGATTACGAACTGCGCGGGATGGAAAAACCGTCGGACCATGCGCCGATCTGGCTTGAGTTGAGCTGATCCCCCGGCTCAACGCAGCTCAACTGTAGGAGCAAGCTTGCTCGCGATGAGGGTCTGACATTCAACATCTATGTTGCCTGACACTCCGCCATCGCCGGCAAGCCGGTTTCGCTCCCACATTAGTAACTGTCATCTTTCAGAAACCTTACTGACTTAATCTCCCGGCACTTTCTTTGTTCTTTAAAGGTGCCGGCATGACGCTGCGCGTTTTCTTCCTGTTAATGCTGTGCGCCGGGTTGCCCATCACCGCGTCGGCCGCTGACTTGCCGACGCCCAAACAGGGACCGGTGCTGCGCATCCAGGGTTCCAACACCATTGGCGCGGCATTGGGCCCGGCGCTGGTCGAGGGCTTGATGCGCGAGCAAGGCTTGCTCAAGGTCCACAGCGAAACCCCGGACAAAGCCAACGAATTGCGCGTGGTCGGCGAAACCGCTCAGGGCCGCCGGGTTATGGTGGACATCGCGGCCCACGGTTCCAGCACCGGTTTCACCGCCCTGAAAAACACCACGGCGGACCTCGCTGCCTCTTCGCGCCCGATCAAGGACAGCGAACTGCTGGCCCTGCAATCCCTCGGCGACCTGAAGAGCCCCGACGCCGAGCAGGTGATCGCCATCGACGGCCTGGCAATCATCCTTCATCCGCAAAACCCGCTGAATCAACTCAACACCGAACAACTGGCGCAAATCTTCAGCGGCGAAGTGAAAACCTGGGAAGAACTCGGCGGCAGCGGCGGAGCCATTCACCTGTATGCGCGGGATGACCAATCGGGCACGTACGACACGTTTAAGGAAGTGGTGCTCAGTCGTCGTGGGAAAACGCTGAACAGCGCAGCGAAACGTTTCGAATCCAGCGAGCAGTTGTCCGACGCGGTCAGCCTCGACCCGCAGGGCATCGGTTTTATCGGCCTGCCCTACGTGCGTCAGGCTAAAGCCGTAGCGATCGTCGATGGCCAATCCCAGGCCATGCTGCCGCTCAGCAGCCTGATCGCCACGGAAGACTATCCGTTGTCGCGACGGTTGTTCTTTTACCTGCCGCCCAACGCCAAAAACCCCTGGGCCGAAGCGTTGGTGGCGTTTGCGCAAAGCAGCAACGGTCAGGCCATCGTCGCGGCCAACGGGTTTATAGCCCAGACCGTCCAGGCGATGGCCGTCACGCCCAATGCATTGATGCCCGAGGGTTATCAGGCGCTCAGCCGCCACGCACAGCGCTTGACCGTGAATTTTCGTTTCGAGGAAGGCAGCGCAACGCTGGACAACAAGGCCCGACAGGACCTGACGCGGGTGCTTGATTACCTTCAGCAGAACCAGAAAACCAACCGGCAGGTGACGTTGGTGGGGTTTGGCGATGCCAAGAGCGATCCGGCGCGGGCTGACCTGCTGTCGAAATTGCGGGCCATGGCGGTGCGGCGGGAGTTGGTGAAAAGCGGCGTGGTGTTTCGCGAGATTCGCGGTTTTGGCGCCGAGATGCCGGTGGCGGCCAATAGTGCGGATGAGGGGCGGATCAAGAATCGGCGGGTTGAGGTTTGGGTGTATTGATGGGTTTTGTGTGTATATCCGTTGCTGCGGTCACGGCGGCTATTGGTTTCGCCCTTACGGCGAGTCACTTGGAGAAGCGCCAAGTAACCAAGCGCTCTTGCCCCTTTCGTTCGGTGCCTCGCCTAGGCTCGGCATACCCTCGCTCCGGTCCTGCTCCGTGGGCCCGCCGCCATCGGCCATCCATGGCCGGGGGCGGCTAACCCGGCATCCATGCCGGGTTGCCCACTGCGCAGAACCTCCACTCGGCCTCTCGAGGGGGCGCTCAGATCAAAAGCTGAAGGCGAGCTAACGCTCGGCCTGATGAGTGGTGAAGATCAAAGGCGTACGCGCGCCCTGTAGGAGCCGGCTTGCCGGCGAAAATCGTCTGGGCACCGCGTTCATTCAGACAGCCCGCGTTATCGTTGACGTCCATCGCCAGCAAGCTGGCTCCTACGGGGAAATGCATATGTGTTCGGAATGTACACGATCAACTGTAGGAGCCGGCTTGCCGGCGATGGCGGTGGGTCAGTCGACGTATGTATTGGCTGGACGGACGCTATCGCCAGCAAGCCGGCTCCTACAGGGGTTTGGTGTACATGTCGGGAATGAGTGAACGCATCAGAGAAGGACAACGCGGACAACTGAAGAGCCAGGTCGGCTTTCAGGCCGCCTCGGCGGCTGTGGCGGTAGTCGCCCCCTCGAGAGGCCGAGCGCAGGTTCTGCGCAGTGGGCAACCCGGCATGGATGCCGGGTTAGCCGCGCACGGCCAAGGATGGCCGATCGCGGCGGGCCCACGGAGCAGGACCGGAGCGAGGGTATGCCGAGCCTAGGCGAGGCACCGAACGAAAGGGGCAAGAGCCCTTTGGTTACTTTGGGGCTTTTCCAAAGTGACTCGCCGTAAGGGCGAAACCAATAGCCGCCATGACCACAACAACGGATATATACGCTTAAGTACGCATCCCCCGCCCACTCACCAACAACCGCGCACACCCGATATACAACACCACCGTCGCCACCAGCATGAACGTAATCGCCACACTGATCCTGATGTCCGAAACACCGAGGATGCCATAGCGAAACGCATTGACCATATGCAAAACAGGGTTCGCCAACGACACCGTCTGCCAAAACGGCGGCAACAACGAGATCGAGTAAAACACCCCGCCCAGATAAGTCAGCGGCGTCAGCACAAACGTCGGAATGATCGAGATGTCATCAAAGTTGCGCGCAAACACCGCGTTGATGAACCCCAGCAACGAGAAGATCGTCGCCGTCAGCACCACCACCAGAATGGTCACGCCCAGGTGATGCACCTGCAACTTGGTAAAGAACAGCGACAGCAACGTCACAATGAGCCCGACCATCAACCCGCGCAGCACGCCGCCCAGGGTGTAGCCGATCAGAATCGTGTGCGGCGACACCGGCGACACCATCAATTCCTCGATGGAGCGCTGGAACTTGCTGCCGAAGAAACTCGACACCACGTTGCCGTAGGAGTTGGTGATCACCGACATCATGATCAGCCCCGGCACGATGTATTCCATATAGGTGAAACCACCCATGTCACCGATCTGCCGGCCGATAAGATTGCCGAAGATCACGAAGTACAAAACCATGGTGATCGCAGGCGGCAGCAGCGTCTGCGGCCAGATCCGGGTGAAGCGTTTGACCTCGCGATAAACGATGGTATTGAGCGCGACGAGATTGGGCTGCAGCTCGGAACTCATACGGCCACCTTCGACAGATTTTTCTCCACCAGGGACACGAACAACTCCTCGAGGCGATTGGTTTTGTTACGCAGGCTCAGCACTTCGATGTTCTGCTGCGCCAGTTGAGTGAACAACGCGGTGATGCCCATGGACTTGTCGACCTGGACTTCAAGGGTATGGCCGTCGAGCAAACGGGTCGGGTAACCCAGCAACTGCGGCGCAACGCTCAGCATGTTTTTCGTGTCGAGCAGGAAGGTTTCCACATGCAGCTGGCCAAGCAGCTGTTTCATGCTGGTGTTCTCGACAATCGTGCCGTGGTCGATGATGCCGATGTTGCGACACAACTGCTCAGCCTCTTCCAGATAGTGCGTGGTGAGGATGATGGTGATGCCTTTCTGGTTCAGCTCGGTGAGGAACGTCCACATCGAACGACGCAGCTCGATATCGACCCCCGCCGTCGGTTCGTCGAGGATCAGCAGGCGCGGCTCGTGAACCAGCGCGCGGGCGATCATCAAGCGACGCTTCATGCCGCCGGACAATGAACGCGACGGCACATCGCGCTTGTCCCACAAGCCAAGTTGGGTCAGGTATTGCTCGGCGCGTTCCTTGGCGATTTTCGGCGGGATGCCGTAATAACCGGCCTGGGTCACGACGATGTCGAAGGTTTTTTCGAACTGGTTGAAGTTGAATTCCTGGGGCACCACGCCGATGGAGCGCTTGAGCTGCGCAGGATTCTTGTCCAGGTCGTTGCCGAAGATATTCACTGTGCCGCTGGTTTTGTTCACCAGGGTCGAGAGAATGCCGATGGTCGTGGATTTGCCGGCGCCGTTGGGGCCGAGCAAGGCGAAAAAGTCACCTTCGGCGACGTCCAGATCGATACCACTCAGGGCCTGGAAACCGTTGCCGTAGGTTTTGGTTAGCTGCCGGATGGACAGAGCGGAACTCATATCGGATTTACGCACCAAGAAGGGAAGAAAGGGATCAATAAGGGCGGGCGGCGAGCATTGCAACCGCGGCGCATGAGCGCAATGGTGCTTGTCGCCGCCACACAAGTACAGTCAAGTGTGTCGATAGTGAGTATTAAGTCAACGCGGTCATGACGGCTTTCTTGTACGCCGCACGCTGCTTCAGCCGTGCATACCAGGCTTCAAGATGTGGCTGCGGGGCACGCTCGATCGGCATCTCGAACCAGGCATAAATGAAGCTGCCGAGGGGAATGTCGCCCATGCCGATTTCATCGCCGGACAAGTACGGTTTGGCCGCCAATGCCTGATCGGCCATTGCCAGCAAGCCATTGCACTCTTTGATTGCGGCGTTGATGGCGGGCCAGTCCTGTTGATCTGCCGGTGTGCGCAAGACACCCCAGAACACGGTGCGGAACGGCCCGGCAAAACTTGAAGTGGTCCAGTCCATCCATTTGTCGGCAGTGGCGCGGGCCTTCAGATCCGAGGGATACCAGGCGGTGTCGTTGGCGTGGCGGGCCATCAGGTAACGCACGATGGCATTGGATTCCCACAGTACGAAGCCGTCGTCTTCAATCACCGGAACGCGACCGTTGGGGTTCATCGCACGATACTCGGGCGTATCGACCACACCAAAGGCGCCGCCCGCATCGATGGCTTCATAGGCCAGGCCCAATTCTTCGGCGGCCCACAAAGGTTTTCTGACATTCGACGAATTTTTCCGACCCCAGATCTTCAGCATGACCGCCTCTTGATAGATGAATGCGCAGGCAGCATACGCCGGATCAGCCGCGACTCAAATCGCTCTGCATGTCCCCCAACAGCGACGGCAACTGTTCGCTGAACAAGTGCGGATAGCACTTTTCCAGGTGTTCGAAAAAGAACGCCTCCGGCACATCGGTGAACTGACCGTGATCGATCAAGTACTCCATCAGTTGCTCGCCGTCACGATTGAACGGGTGGAAAACACTGTCGTTGATCCCGTCGAATTCCAGCGGCGCAACGTTGAACATTTCGCAGAGTTTCTGGTTGAACGCCGGCGTGGCTTTGACCCAGCGATCGTTCAGGTACAGCTCTGTATAACCATGCATGGCGAACACGTCACTCTTGAGCAATTCCAGCAAACGCGGGGTCGACAAGTGATTGCGCACATCCGCCAGACCGATCCGCGCGGGAATCCCGCAATGCCGCGCCGCACCGGCGAGCAGCGTGGCCTTGGGCACGCAATAACTCTCACCGGTCGCCAGCGCATAACTGCCGCGCAAGGTCTCTGGATCGCGGCTGAACGTGTAAGGGTTGTAACGCACGGCCTCGCGCACCGCGTAATAGAGATTGATCGCCTGCTCGAGCGGGTCGCGGTTACTGCCGCGATGTTTTTCGGCGAACTCCACCACCGACGGGTGGTCACTATCGATGAAGCGGCCGGGACGCAGATACTCGTGCATGAGGACAATCTCCAGGGGAAGCCACGAGTCTAGCGACAGGTTCAGCACAGAGATAACGACGTTTCGGCCAAACATGGACGCTTTGCCGCCCGCCCGGCGAACGATTTGCCCGGCCCGATGCCAACCGGTCCTACAAAACTCATCGAAGGTTTCCCACGATTTCAATCACCTCGCTCTGACCACCCTGTTTTGCGGATGCCGTCTAAGCTCTGAAGGTTGGTTTTGCCCTGGTTTCACGGAGGATTAAATATGCTGCTGTTGTGGATACTGGTTCTGGTTGTCGGGATTGCGTATTTAGCCCACCGCCGTATCGCCCCCCTACCCGCCCTGTGCATCGTTGCCGTTTATGTGGTGGCGATGGGGGCCTTCAGTCGTGCGCCTGGCTGGCTGCTGCTGGTGCTGTGGGTGTTGATCGCGGCCGTCGCAGCGCCCTTGTTGCTACCCGACCTGCGTCGCAAATACTTCAGCGCGCCGCTGTTCAACTGGTTCCAGAAAACCCTGCCGCCGATGTCGGAAACCGAGCGCGATGCCATCGACGCCGGCACGGTGTGGTGGGACGGCGAACTGTTCAGCGGCCGTCCGGACTGGGACAAACTGCTGTCCTATCCCAAAGCTCAACTGACCGAAGAGGAACAAGCCTTCATCGATGGCCCGACCGATGAGCTGTGCGCGATGGTCACGGACTGGCAGATCGGCCAGGACATGGACCTGCCGGCCGAAGCCTGGACCCACATCAAGGAAAACGGTTTCTTCGCCCTGATCATTCCCAAGGAATACGGCGGTAAGGGTTTTTCTGCCTACGCCCATTCCCAGGTGGCCATGAAACTGGCGACCCGCAGCGGCGACCTCGCGTCCACTGTGATGGTCCCCAACTCCCTCGGCCCGGCTGAATTGTTGCTGCATTACGGCACCGACGAACAACGCAACCATTACCTGCCACGACTGGCGCGCGGCGATGACATCCCGTGCTTCGCCTTGACCGGACCATTGGCCGGCTCCGACGCCGGCTCGATGCCCGACACCGGGGTCATCTGCAAAGGTGAATGGGAAGGCAAGGAAACCCTCGGCCTGCGCCTGAACTGGGAAAAGCGCTACATCACCCTCGGCCCGGTCGCCACCCTCCTCGGCCTGGCCTTCAAGGCGTATGACCCGGATCACTTGCTGGGTGATGAAGTGGATCTGGGCATCAGCCTCGCGCTGGTCCCTACCGACACCGCCGGTGTCGAGATCGGCCGTCGTCATCTGCCATTGGGCGCCGCCTTCATGAACGGCCCGAACTCCGGCAAGGACGTGTTCATTCCGCTGGACTTCCTCATCGGCGGCCAGGACATGCTCGGCAAAGGCTGGATGATGCTGATGAACTGCCTGTCGGTCGGGCGCTCGATTTCGTTGCCTGCGGTCGGCACCGGCGCGGCGAAGTTCACCAGCCTGGTGACCGGTCAATACGCGCAGATTCGTGAACAGTTCAACGTACCGTTGTCGGCGTTTGAAGGTATTCAGGAAGCCATGGCGCGCATCGGCGGCAACGCCTGGATGATGGATGCGGCGCGGATGCTCACCGCCAACGCGGTGGACCTCGGCGAGAAACCGTCGGTGCTGTCGGCGATTCTCAAGTACCACCTTACCGAACGTGGTCGCGAGTGCATCAGCCACGCCATGGATGTGCATGGCGGCAAGGCGATCATCATGGGGCCGAACAATTACCTCGGGCGCAACTGGAATGGCGCGCCGATCTTCATCACCGTCGAGGGCGCGAACATTCTCTCGCGCAACTTGATGATCTTCGGCCAGGGGGCGATTCGCTGCCATCCATTCGTCCTGAAAGAAATGGCCCTCGCCGGGCGTGAAGACAAGGATCAGGCCCTCACCGAGTTCGATGGCCTGCTGCTCAAGCACATCGGTTTTGCCGTGAGCAATGCTGCCAGCACACTGGTGCTGAACCTTGGTTTCGGTCAATTCGAACATGCACCGGGAGACAAGCTCAGCCAGGGGTACTTCCGTGCGCTCAACCGTCAGGCGGCTGCGTTCGCCCTGCTCGCGGACTTGAGCATGATGTTGCTGGGCGGTGAACTGAAACGTCGCGAACGTCTGTCGGCACGCCTGGGGGATGTGCTCAGCAACCTGTACCTGGCCTCCGCCGCGCTCAAGCGTTACCACGACCTCGACTCACCGGAACACATGGCGCCGCTGTTTACCTGGGCCATGGAAGAAAGCCTTGGCCAGTCGGAACGCGCGCTGGATGAATTGCTGACCAACTTCCCGAACAAGGTTTTGGGCTGCCTGTTGCGGGTGATTGTGTTCCCGCTCGGTCGCCGTCACAAAGGACCGTCGGACAAACTCGGTGCAGAAGTGGCCGCGGTGATTGGCCGGGCCAAGGGCGATCCAACCCTGGAAGAACTGCTCGGTGGCTGCTTCCGTCCGCAGTCGGCCGATGACGCCGTCGGTGCCCTGCAACACGCGTGCGACCTGTTGAACGCGGTGCAGCCGGTGCAGAAAAAACTCCACATGGCGCTCAAAAGCGGTCAGGTCAAACCGGTTGCCGGGGAAAACGTTATCGACGCCGCGCTGGAAGCTGGCGTGTTGCAGCCGGTGGAAGCGCACAACCTGCGCAATGCCGAAGTGGCGCGGCGCAAGGTGATCGATGTCGACGATTTCGACAAAGAAGAGCTGAAGCTGGCTAAAGGAAAGGTCCGCTGATCCCGCTTGCGATGTAAAAAAGGGCGCAGGAGCTTTATACTCCCGCGCCCGTTTTGCTCTTGAGGACTTATCTCGTGTCCAACATCGTTGCCGATCATCTCGTTTTGCTCGACCACCTGCGCAATATCCTGGTCGCCGTGGGTGAGGCCGATCAGGTTCCCGAAGAAAGCCATGCCTTGTTCCTGGAGCGCTTCGACGAACTGCGTGCGTTGCTGCCGGTCGACCCGATCGAAAGCCAATACCTGGGCCAGGACATCCTGTGCCAGGTGATCACCCGTTACCCGCAAATCGCTCACCTGGTCCCGCGTGACCTGTTGTGGTATTTCGCCGGTGACTGCCTGCACTACATGCCCGATGATGAAATCGACTTGTATCAGGCGCTGGAAGAACGTCGCTTCGAAGCTGAACAGAACGACGAACCGTTCGACTGGAATCAGGAAAAGCAGTTGCTGGCGATGTCGAACGACGACAGCAAGCACTGATCCCCGGTAAGAAATGCAAAAGGCCCGCATGGTTAGACATGCGGGCCTTTTTTTGTGGCATTGCGCAGTGATGTGGTGTCTGGGCGGACGCCTTCGCGGGCAAGCCTCGCTCCTACGGTTTTTGTGCAGGACCTGTAGGAGCGAGGCTTGCCCGCGAAGAGGCCCGTCAGAGCAACCCATCACTCTCGGGTAACTCATACTCAGCCGCGACCTTGCCTGCCACACCGGGTTTACCCGGCTTGCTCAACGTCGGCTCCTTCCCAAGACATTCCACCAGATAGTCGATCAACACCCGCAGCTTCGGCGGCATGTAACGCGTCGGCGAATGCAGCAACCAGGCCCCGCCGTGGTACGACGCCAGAAACGTCCAGTCCGGCAACACCTGCACAATCAAGCCCTGCTCCAGCGCATAACGCGCGGTGAAGTACGGCAGGCTGCCAATCCCGATGTGCTGCAACACCGCGCCCAGTCGCACACCGGTGTGATTGGCGGCATATCGCCCACGCACACCGACGGTGACGGCCTTGGTGCCTTTCTTGAATTTCCAGCGTGCATCACTCGGGGTCTCGCCCAGGTAGATGCAACTGTGGTTGAGCAAGTCATGGGGATGGGTCGGCGTGCCGTGCTCGGCCAAGTACTGCGGGGTAGCGCAGAGTAAATGGTCGATGGTCAGCAATTGCCGCCCGACCAGCCCGGCAGGCGGCCGATCAGTGATACGAATCGCCAGATCGACGTTGTCGTCGATCAAATCCACCTGACGGTCTTCAAGTAACAACTCCACATCCACTTTGGGATAACGCCGCAGAAATTCCGGCATATGCGGGTGAATCACGAATCGTCCTACGGCTTTGGGCACGCTGACTCGCACCAGCCCTTCCGCTTCATGGGTGAACTGACCGCTGATTTCCATCACCGACTTGGCTGCGCTGACCATCTCCTGGCAACGCTTGAATACTTCCTCGCCTCCGTCGCTCAGCCGCAGTTTGCGCGTAGTGCGTTGCAACAGGCGCGTGGCGAGTGCCTTCTCCAGACGCGAGATGCTGCGACTGACCGCCGACGGTGAAGAGCCCAGCTGACGCGCCGCTTCGGAGAAACTGCCGGTCTCGACAACCTTGACGAATATCGCCATTTCACCGAGCAACGGCAGAGGAAGATTTATGCTCACAGCGCAACAGTCCTTTGATGTTTGAACGGATTATCACGCAATTCCACGCTTCATATAATAAAAAACAAAATTTTTAATGAGGACATGGAATATGACGCTTCGCCTCTTTTTCCATAGTGATGACCTCAAGGCTAACGTGGAAGTCCTCGATTGCACGCCGCACGAGAACGAATTCGCCGTGGTGCTACGCGCCACACTGTTCCACCCTCAGGGCGGTGGACAACCCTTTGACACCGGCTGGATCGGCGAAAGCCAGGTACTGCGCGTGGTCCAGGACCCGGACCGGATCATCCATTTCGTCGACCGCCCCGTCCCTCTCGGCATGACCCAGATTCGCATCGATGAGCAACGTCGCCAGTTCAACGCACGAATGCATTCCGCCGGCCATTTGATCGGCCATATCGTCCAGGCCATGGGCTGGATGCCGATCAAGGCGCATCACTGGCCGGGCGAGGGACGTGTGCAGTTCAAACCGGTGGATTGCGCGCAGGAGGTTGACGCCCGGACCATCGAGTCCGGCATAGAACAATGGATCGCCCACGACCTGCCGCGCCTGACATCGTTGCGCGAAGGCGCCCGGGAAATCGGTTTCGGTGAACTGCCCGCCTATGGCTGCGGCGGCACCCATGTACGTAGCCTGAAGGAATTGGGCACGGTCACGATCGCTTCCGTTTCGCAGAAGAAAGGAACGCTGTCAGTCCACTACAGCGTGGACTGAGCATTTGGGCGATGCCGACTCCGGCATCGCCTGGCGCCGGGGGGGGGGCCTGCATTCGCGGGTTCCGTTGACTATCCGATAGATGGACCTGAACCATGATGCTTGACGTCGAGCGTCTCGATGAGACGTGCATAAAAAAACTGGCCAACGAAGAAGTCCTCGCCATCCGGGTCAAAAGTTTCCTGGCCCCGCCGCTGGCGATTCAGATCGGCGACAAGATTCTCGAGCCCGGTTTCGAAGGCTATATCAACGCACCGAGCATCGGTCGTATCGGCATGGCGTTTTATGAGGCTGAAAACCAGCCGCTGCTGATCGAAGACTATTTCGAACGCGCCACGCGCAACATCGCGGAACTGCGCGACCGTTGCGCGCCCTACTCGTCCCCGGTCGACACCCTGCGCTGCATGCTCGACGAGTCCTGGCCGGCGGGTGCGCATCTGGAAAACCTCTACGGCCGCAAGATGTATGTCGGCTTGTCCCGAGTGGTGAAACCCGGCGTGTGTTTTCTGGCCCACCACGACATCTTCGCCAAGGACGCTCCCGACAGTTACCAGGCCAGAAGCCTCGATGCGCAATTCGCCTGCAATGTTTACCTGAACATGCCCACCGAAGGCGGCGCGCTGCAGATGTGGGACCACGACATTTCTCCCGACCAGTTCGACGAAATGCGTGGCGACAGTTACGGCATCGATCCGGCGTTGCTCGGCGCTCCGATCCTGGAGGTCCTTCCGCAACCTGGTGACTTCATCATGTTCAATTCGCGCTGCATGCACTCGGTGACACCGGGCGTGGCCGATCCGCGTCTGAGCCTTTCTTTCTTTGTCGGCTATCGCGGCAATGCTTCACCCCTTACTTTCTGGAGTTGAGATGCAGTTTTCGAATTACCTGGGCGAATTCCTGGCGCTGGCGACAATTCACTTTCTGGCCGTGGTCGCCCCCGGACCGGACTTTGCGGTCACCATCCGCCAGAGCGTGCGTTTCGGTCGGTGGGTAGGCATCTGTACGGCGCTGGGCATTGGCGCGGGCATTTCCGTGCACGTGCTTTACACCCTGCTTGGCGTCGGCGCGCTGATGCACACCACGCCCTGGCTGCTGACCGTGGCCAAGGTGATCGGCGGTGCCTACATTTTGTACCTCGGTGTGAGCCTGTTGCGCAGCAAGCCCAAATCCGCGCTGGAAGGTGATAAAGAAACCGACGAGCCGGTCGTCGAGCAAACGCTGCTGAAGGCGTTCACCACCGGGTTTCTGACCAACGCGACCAATCCCAAGGCCACGCTGTTTTTCCTGGCGATCTTCACCACCCTCATCAGCGCCACGACCCCGCTGAACATTCAGGCGCTTTACGGCCTCTGGATGTGTTTCGTGAACGCACTGTGGTTTGTCATCGTTGCCCTGTTCTTCTCCAGCAGCCGGGTGCGCGTGCTGTTCATGCGCATGGGGCATTGGTTCGAACGCACCATGGGGGTGATTCTGATCCTGTTCGCCGGGCGCCTGATTCTGTCGATGTAAAAACCCGCCCACGCAAAAGGCCCGCTCAGTCTGACTGGCGGGCCTTTTTTTTGGCTTGGATATAAATTTTTCACAAACAAAAACGCCGCTCAATGAGCGGCGTTTTTGTGAATTTGGAGCGGGAAACGAGACTCGAACTCGCGACCCCGACCTTGGCAAGGTCGTGCTCTACCAACTGAGCTATTCCCGCAAATGGCGTCCCCTAGGGGACTCGAACCCCTGTTACCGCCGTGAAAGGGCGGTGTCCTAGGCCACTAGACGAAGGGGACACGCTGCCCGGAACACATGGTGTGTGTTTCGGTGCCCAGACCCGCATCCGAAGACTTGGTTCTGGTTTCACTCAGCCCTGCCCGAAAGCAACGCTGTTTAAAATTGGAGCGGGAAACGAGACTCGAACTCGCGACCCCGACCTTGGCAAGGTCGTGCTCTACCAACTGAGCTATTCCCGCATATTGGCGTCCCCTAGGGGACTCGAACCCCTGTTACCGCCGTGAAAGGGCGGTGTCCTAGGCCACTAGACGAAGGGGACACACGTACAACATTCACTCCCTACCGCGTTTCGCTGTGTGCTTTACGCTGTAAGTGGCGCGCATTCTATGGATGGATTGAGGGGTCGTCAACCCCCAGATATAAATTTATTTAAATCAATGACTTCGCCCTGCTTTAAGCAGCGAATACGGCTTTTTGCTCGCCCTGTGTTTGACGCCTATATTCTGACACCCGCCAAGACGTTATAGTCCACCCACGCAACAGATGATGGCAATGTGCACCAAGCACACTATTACTTATATAAGCAGGTTTGCGGTCGATACAGGCATAAGTCTGTTCGTTTCAACCCGTCGAGCGGCCCTATGCGCTCCCCTGCCAAGCCACTACACTCGCACGCGAATCCCATAAAGAGGTCTTACCGGTGACACCACTCATGATCACCCTGCTAGTCGTAGCCGGGATCGCACTATTGATCGCCATTGGGTACATGAACCATGTGGTGGAAAACAACAAACTGGAAAAGGCCCGCACCAAGGTTGAGCTCAACGACCGCCTGCGTCGCTGTGGCGAAATTACCGAAACGTTCCCTGGCCAGCTGATGACTCCGGCTCTCAAGCTGTTGTTGACTCGCCTGGAACTGAACGTCTGCCAGCGCCTGTTGAATCTGGAAAAATCCAGCGCCAACCTCAAGGTGCGGATCAGCGAACTGAACACCCTGGTCGCGCAGGGCGAATCGATCCCGGTCAACAACCCGCCGGCACCGATCCAGACCGAAGCCAAGGCCAAGGATGTACGCTTCCTGCTCGAGGCCCTGCACGGTCAGATCACCCGCGCGGCACAGGACGGTTTCCTGCCAACCAATGAAGCCAAACGCTGGATCCGCGAAGTTCGCCACATCCTGGTTCTGTTGCACATCGAATTCTTCAACAACCTCGGCCAGCACGCCCTGCAACAAAACCAGCCTGGCCAGGCTCGCCTGGCGTTCGAACGTGGTGTGCAATACCTGCGCAAACAACAGGAACCTCAGGTCTACGCCGAACAACTCGAATACCTGGAAAAGCTCCTGGCCCGTGCGAATGCACAAGTCATGGACAAAACTGCGCCGGCCGAAGGCGAAGTGAACCAATTGACCGAAGGCCTCAAAGACGTCGAGGCGGATGCGGACTGGAAGAAGAGAGTGATTTACGACTGATCACGCAAAGATGAAGAGCCACCGACAAGGTGGCTTTTTTTTGCGTTGGGTTTTAGCGGCGGGTACATCCGGGGAAGATTGGGCGGCTGTCAGGCCGTCATCGCCGGCAAGCCGGCTCCTACAAAGGGCGTGGTACATCCGAGAGAATCAGGTCGGTTGTCAGGCCGTCATCGCTGGCAAGCCAGCTCCTACAAAGGGCGTGGCACATCCGCGAGAATCAGGTCGGTTGTCAGGCCGTCATCGCTGGCAAGCCGGCTCCTACAAAGGGCGTGGTACATCCGCGAGAATCAGGTCGGTTGTCAGGCCGTCATCGCCGGCAAGCCGGCTCCTACAAAGGGCGTGGTACATCCGAGAAAATCAGGTCGGTAGTCAGGCCGCCATCGTCGGAACGCCGCCCGCAGCAAGCCGGCTCCTACAAAGGGCGTGGTACATCCGCGAGAATCAGGTCGGTTGTCAGGCCGCCATCGCCGGCAAGCCGGCTCCTACAGGGGATCGCGTTTGCTTTCGCTTCTCACCACTCATCAGGCCGAGCGTTAGCTCGCCTTGCGCTTTTGATTTTGATCTGCCCGCCCCTTCGGGAGGCTGAGTGGAGGTTCTGCGCAGTGGGCAACCCGGCATGGATGCCGGGTTAGCCGCCCCCGGCCATGGATGGCCGATGGCGGCGGGCCCACGGAGCAGGACCGGAGCGAGGGAACGCCGAGCCTTAGCGAGGGGCCGGACGCCGGGGCGAGACCTTTTGGTTCCTTTTGGGGCGTTTGCCAAAAGGGACTCGCCGTAAGGGCGAAACCGTGAGCGGCCGTTACACCAAGAATGGATATGTACACCAACAAGAGATAGGTCGGATATCAGGCCGCCATCGCCGGCAAGCCAGCTCCTACAAGGGCCATACCGATCAAAGCCGGAAATGCCCGACCATCCCCTTCAACTCAACCCCCAACTGCGCCAACTCGATACTCGACGCCGCATTCCCCTGCATCGCCAACGAAGACTGATCAGCACTCGCACGAATACTGGTCACACTGCGATTGATCTCCTCAGCCACAGAACTCTGCTCCTCCGCAGCCGCTGCGATCTGTTGGTTCATCTGCTGAATCAACGACACCGCCGCAGCAATACTGCCCAAGGCACTTTCGGTCTGAAGCGCATCACTGACCGCCAGTTTCACCAATTCGCCACTGCTCTGAATCTGATGCACCGACGACTGCGCCGCCGAACGCAAGGCACTGACCAGACGCTCAATCTCCTCGGTCGATTGCTGGGTCCGCTTCGCCAAGGCCCGCACTTCATCGGCAACCACCGCAAACCCCCTGCCCTGCTCGCCGGCCCGTGCCGCCTCGATGGCCGCGTTCAGCGCCAACAGGTTGGTCTGCTCAGCCACACTCTTGATCACGCTGAGCACCGTGCCGATATTCTGGATCTCCGCACTCAGGCTCTCGATGCTGGAACTGGCCGAGGACGCCGAGTCGGCCAGCTGCTCGATCCGCGCCATGCTCTGGCGCACCACCACCTGGCCACTTTCGACCTTGTCGTCCGCCGTCTGCGCAGCCTGGGCAGCTTCTTCCGCGTTACGTGCAACATCGTGCACGGTGGCGGTCATCTGGTTCATTGCAGTTGCGACCTGCTCGGTTTCTTCTTTCTGACTGCTGACTTCAAGATTGGTCTGTTCGGTCACCGCCGACAGCGATTGCGCGGAACTGGCCAATTGTTCGATACCCGCCTGCAAACCGCTGACAATGCTGCTGAGCCCCGCGCCCATTTGCTGCATGGCCTGCATCAGTTGGCCGATCTCGTCCCGGCGGGTCACTTCAACCGTCGCACTCAAATCGCCCGCGGCAATCTGCTGAGCCACACGGATCACACTGCGCAACGGCCCCACGATCAATCGGGTAATCACCCACGCCGCGATCAGCCCGACCAGCAAGGCCAGGGCCGATGAACCGATAATCAGCAGCGAATTCTTTTTCAGCTCGGCCTGCATCGACTGGTCTTCGGCAACATAGGCCTGATCCACCCGCTCCACCACCTGCGCGGCGCGCTGATGCAGCTGTTCATAGACGGTTTTTTCCTGGGCCAGCAGGCCGGTGTACTCGGCAAGTTTTTCGCTGAAACCGCCAATGTGCCCGACCACCTCATTGAGGACCGTCTGATAGCCCTCGTCCTTGACCGTGGTTTTCAACTGCTCGGCCTGAGCCAGCGCCTGGTCGGCCTGCTCGATCTTGCCCTGGCTGGCACTGTCATCGCCCTTGCGGCTCTGGTCCAGACGCACGCGCGCCTCGTTCATGGCTTGCAACATCAGCCGCGATACCTGGCTGACCTGATTGGCCTGTTCGATGAACTGGCTACCGTCCTTGCCCTCGGAGTCCTTCAAGGTATAAGCGCCATCGTCGGCGAGACCGGCCTGCAACACATCAAGGTTGTTGGCCACGCTGGACACCGACCAACTGGCCATTTCCAGCGCCAGGTCCTTGGCCTGACTCAGCGAGACAAATTCGTCAAACGCCTTGCGATAAGCTCCCAGCGATTGCTCGACGTCGTTCATCACCGGAACGTTGGCCGGTGATTGCGCCTTGAGCTGATTCGCCAGGACGACCAGGCCTTCAACGCCCTCGTGCAACGCAGTGACGATTTTCGGGTTGCCGTGCAAGGCGTATTCCTGCTCAAGCAACCGCACCTTGAGCAGGCCACTGTTGAGCGACGACATCTGTTTGAGCCCGTCGAAGCGCTGGCTGATGGTTTGCAGGGACCATACGCCGATGGCCGCCACCAGGGCTGTCAACAGCAGCACCAGCAGAAACCCGACACCCAGTTTTTTTGCCATACCGAGGTTGGCAAAACGTCCTTGCACGGCCGAAATCATTGCACTTAGTCCCCTGACATAGTCTGTTAACGCAGATTCGCAACGGGCCTGTGTCAACACAAGTCTCTGGCGTCGGAATAATGGCAAAAAGCTACGCCAACGTCGTTTTCAGAACGCTTGAGGTCGATTCAAAGCGGTGGCCTGAAAAAACGCCCGGGCTCGCGGATCACAGGCATAGGCCACATTGATACGCTGCCAATCACCGGCCTCGCCGGCAGGACTGAAGGCTGTCGCGCAAGACAGCAGGACACCGTGGCGTCGAGCCTGAATCCGCAGGTGAGCGTAGTCGGACTTGCGCGATCGCGCCCAGATGAACAGGCCCCCGACGGGTTTGCCGAAGACCTCCCACTCGGCGTCTTCCAGCATCTGCAATGCGGCCTCTCGGTCACCGCTCAGACGCTGCCGCAGGCGCAGCACCAACTTGCGATAGGCACCGCTCGCCAACAGGCAGGCCAGCACCGACTCGCAAAACCCGGAAGTACTCAGGCTGCTGATCCTCTTGACCTCGGCCAGCCTCGATATGACTACCGCGCCAGCCACTACAAAGCCGACCCGCAACGAACTGCTGAGAATCTTGGAATAGCTGCCGAGGTAAATCACGTTGTCATCGGTCTCCAGGGCGGCGAGCCGCACGCCCGGGCCACTGTGCAAATCCGCGTAGACATCGTCTTCGATCACCAGCGCGCCATGGGTTTTCGCCAGTTGCAGGACCTGCTCTGCCACCGCCGGCGCCAGGCTGCTGCCCGTCGGGTTGTGATAGAAGCTGTTGATGAACAATGCCCGGGGCTTGTTCTCCCGCAGCAGTGCCGTGAGCGCTTCGATGTCCGGCCCGCGCGGCGTGCGCGGTACTTCGAGCATGTTGACACCGCGCAGCCTGAGCAACTCGAACAGCAAGGAGTAACCGGGGCTTTCTACCACCACGCAATCACCTGGTTTGAGCAAGGTGCGCACGATCAGGTCAAGCCCCTGACTGGCGCCCGCCGTTGTCATAATTCGACTTTCTTCTGCGGCGATATCCAGCAGCCTCAGGCGCTTGAGGATTTGCTGACGCAACGCCCGCAAACCCAACGGCGTGCTGTAGTTGAACAGCGCAGCCATGTCCGTGCGACTGACCTCACGGATCGCGTAGCTCAGGTCGTCGGTTTCACGCCAGCTTTCGGGAAGCCCGCCACTCCCCAGCGGCAGCTCACCCTCCCTGCTGCGTGAATTGACCTCTGTACCTTCTAACCACGGCGAGTCCGCAGCGACCAACGCCGGGGTTGCGACGACGAACCCCGCGCCATGACGTGGCGCCAGCATGCCTTGGGCCACCAGCCGCTCACAGGCCTCAATGACGCTGGTCTGACTGAGCAAGTTGGCCCGTGCGATTTGCCGCGCAGAAGGCAAACGCGCCCCCGGCTCCATTTCGCTCTGACGCAGCCAGCAAGCCAGCGCGTCGACGATTTGCTGTACGACCGGCACCATTGCCTGTCGATCGATTCTCAATTCCATGAGCAAGCAAACTCCTGTTTGTTTCGCGGAAAACAGTTAATCACAGCAACGCGGGATGGGCTGTGCGACAACGCCGCCAAAACTCACGGATCTAACCATTTGAAACACATTGCCCGAGCCATTGCGCAGGAAAAAAAAAACCCGCACACGTGGCGGGTTTTCTTGCGGTGCATGGCCCGGCTTCAGAACGCCGTGACGCCCCCGTCCACCGCCAGCGAATGACCGGTGGTGAACGCGGCACCGTCGCTGCACAGGTACAGCACGGCACTGGCGATTTCTTCGACCTTGCCGATGCGACCCACCGGGTGCATGGCGCTGGCGAACTCGCCCTTCTTCGGATCAGCTTCATAGGCGCGGCGGAACATGTCGGTGTCGATCACCGCCGGGCATACCGCGTTCACGCGAATCTTTTTCTTGGCGTATTCGATTGCCGCCGATTTGGTCAGGCCGATCACCGCGTGCTTCGACGCCGCATAGATGCTCATCTTCGGCGCGGCACCGAGGCCAGCCACCGACGCCGTGTTGACGATCGCGCCTCCGCCCTGAGCCAGCAACAACGGCAGCTGATACTTCATGCACAGCCAGACGCCTTTGACGTTGACGCCCATGATCGCGTCGAATTCGTCGACCGTGCCTTCGGCCAGTTTGCCTTTCTCGATTTCAATGCCCGCGTTATTGAAGGCGTAGTCGAGACGGCCGTAGGTATTCACCACTTCGTCCATCAGATTTTTTACATCGCTTTCCAGGGTGACGTTGCAACGCACGAAGGTCGCTTCGCCGCCCGCCGTACGAATCAGCGCCACGGTGCCTTCACCGCCTGCGGTGTCCATGTCGGCCACCACCACTTTCAACCCTTCGGCGGCGAACGCTTGGGCGGTCGCGCGGCCGATACCATTGGCGGCGCCCGTGACTACAGCGACCTGGCCGGAAAACGTCATGCTCATTGTGATGCCCTCGAAGTGAAGAATGTGCAAGTTAGCGTGCGACAAGTCTAGCCACAGGCACGACCCGCGCGGCAGCACTATCAGAAGCCCGGTTAAGTGACCATGAGTTGCAGTGATAAAACCACCGGACCGACTATCACTGCACTGGATCGATGTGCATTCGCCGCATCAGCCAAACTTGCGGGGTCGTCCATGAAGGTCTATCAACAAGTCTTCATTCATCTTGAGTGCCTGTCATGACTACCCAGACCAATCGCCAGTTCCTGCTCGCCAAACGTCCGGTGGGCGCGGCGACCCGCGAGACATTTACCTATCAGCAAGTCCCGGTCGGCGAACCGGCCACGGGTCAGATCCTGGTCAAAAACGAATACCTGTCCCTGGACCCGGCCATGCGTGGCTGGATGAACGAGGGCAAGTCCTACATCCCGCCGGTCGGTATCGGCGAAGTCATGCGCGCACTGGGCGTAGGCAAAGTCGTGGCGTCCAGCCATCCGGGGTTTGCGGTCGGGGACTACGTCAACGGCGCCCTGGGTGTGCAGGATTACTTCCTCGGCGAGCCGCGCGGCTTCTATAAAGTCGATCCGAAACTGGCACCGTTGCCACGTTACTTGTCCGCGCTGGGCATGACCGGGATGACGGCCTACTTCGCTCTGCTCGATGTCGGCGCACCGAAGGAAGGTGACACCGTGGTGCTTTCCGGCGCGGCCGGTGCGGTAGGCAGCATCGCCGGGCAGATCGCCAAGATCAAAGGCTGCCGCGTGATCGGCATCGCGGGCGGCGCGGACAAGTGCAAGTTCCTGATCGACGAACTGGGTTTTGACGGTGCCATCGATTACAAGAGCGAAGACGTCGTCGCCGGCCTCAAGCGCGAATGCCCGAAAGGTGTGGACGTGTATTTCGATAACGTCGGCGGCGATATTCTCGACGCCGTGCTGAGCCGTCTCAACCTGAAGGCACGGGTGGTGATCTGCGGCGCCATCAGCCAGTACAACAACAAGGAAGCGGTCAAAGGGCCGGCCAACTATTTGTCGCTGCTGGTTAACCGCGCACGCATGGAAGGCTTTGTGGTGATGGACTATGCCGCACAGTTCGCCGCGGCCGGGCAGGAAATGGCCGGGTGGATGGCCAAGGGGCAGCTCAAGAGCAAGGAAGACATTGTCGAAGGGCTGGAGACGTTCCCGGAGACGCTGATGAAGTTATTCAGCGGCGAGAATTTCGGCAAGTTGGTGCTGAAGGTTTAACCCGATATTTAAATTCACCACAAAACCAATGTGGGAGCGGGCCTGCTCGCGATAGCGGTGTACCCGTCAACAATGATGTCGACTGACACTCCGTCTTCGCGAGCAGGCTCGCTCCCACATTTGATTTTCAGCGTCTGGTCAGGCGATTTCGGCTACGACGTCAGCCAACGCCTTGGCCGGATCCGCCGCCTGGCTGATCGGACGGCCGATCACCAGGTAATCGGAACCGGCATCCAGTGCCTGACGCGGCGTCAGAATGCGGCGTTGATCGTCCTGGGCGCTGCCCGCCGGACGAATCCCCGGGGTCACCAGTTGCAACGACGGGTGAGCCGATTTCAAGGCCTGGGCTTCCAGCGCCGAGCACACCAGACCGTCCATCCCGGCTTTTTCCGCCAGCGCAGCCAGGCGCAACACTTGCTCCTGCGGTTCGATGTCCAGACCAATGCCGGCCAGATCTTCACGCTCCATGCTGGTCAGCACGGTCACGCCAATCAGCAGCGGTTTCGGGCCGGTACGCTGATCGAGCACTTCACGGCAAGCCGCCATCATGCGCAGACCACCGGAGCAGTGCACGTTGACCATCCACACGCCCATTTCCGCCGCGGCTTTTACCGCCATGGCGGTGGTGTTCGGGATGTCGTGGAACTTGAGGTCCAGGAACACTTCGAAACCCTTGTCGCGCAAGGTGCCGACGATTTCCGACGCGCAGCTGGTGAACAGTTCCTTGCCGACTTTGACCCGGCACAGTTTCGGGTCCAACTGGTCGGCCAGCTTCAGTGCGGCGTCACGGGTGGGGAAATCCAGGGCGACGATGATAGGAGTCTGGCAGACGGACATGTGCGGGCTCTCAGGCAGGACGAAATCGGCGCGCATTGTAGCGGAACCAGCGCGGCTGCGGGACCCGATGATCGGTAAATCGTCGTCGGCGCTCAGCCAAGCCTAGCCCTTTCGCCGATTGTGTCGAGACCGATACACTCACGACACGCCCACAACACCCTTCCCCGCTACCCTCGGCAGCCGCAACACGTCCTTACAGCACTTCCCGCCTCCGGGCCGGACGCCTATGCTGAAGCCACAACCTCGCAGCCCATCTTTGTGGTTGGCAGCCTACCTGGCAGATGAACGCACGCATGCACAACACCCACGCACCTGTGAACGACGATCAAAAAGCGCCCGGCGATGACAAACGCTGGAGCATTCGCGCCCTGATCGTCGACGATGACGTCCCGATCCGCGAACTGATGATCGACTACCTGGCCCGCTTCAACATCCACGCCAGCGGCGTCACCGATGGCGCGGCCATGCGCCTGGCGCTGCAAGCGGAGCATTTCGACGTGGTGGTGCTCGACCTGATGCTACCCGGCGAAGACGGACTGTCGCTGTGCCGCTGGTTGCGCGCCGAATCGGACATTCCGATCCTGATGCTCACCGCGCGTTGCGAACCCACCGACCGGATCATCGGCCTGGAACTGGGCGCCGACGATTACATGGCCAAACCATTCGAACCACGGGAGCTGGTCGCGCGGATTCAGACCATTCTGCGTCGGGTGCGCGACGACCGCACCGAACAGCGTGCGAATATTCGCTTCGATAACTGGCGCCTGAACAGCGTGCTGCGCCAGTTGATCGCGGCGGATGGCCTGGTGGTGCCGCTGTCCAACGCCGAGTTCCGCTTGCTCTGGGTGTTCATCGAACGTCCGCGCCGGGTGCTCAGCCGTGAACAATTGCTGGATGCGGCGCGCGGTCGTTCGATAGAAGCCTTTGATCGCAGCATCGACCTGCTGGTTTCGCGTCTGCGCCAGAAACTCGGGGACGACCCGAAAGCCCCACAGTTGATCAAAACCGTTCGCGGCGAGGGTTACCTGTTCGATGCACGAGACATCGGCTGATGCGTGCGCGCTTCGATACGCTGTTCGGTCGCCTGTTTGGCGTGCTGCTGGTGGCGATCATCCTGGCGCATCTGCTGGCGTTTGCCTGGTTTCATCATTACGGCCCACCTCCGCCGCCGCCCCCGCCCGAGTTCGCCCAAGGCTTCGACGGACCGCGCGCCGCATCCAGCAATTGTTC
>NZ_JAGYFX010000084.1:0-25956 GCF_019946615.1 Pseudomonas sp. BF-R-01 | reverse complement strand
GGGTCGCTTTTTTCTCTCACGGGGCGCTGGTGGTGGTTGTGTTGGCGACGCTGCTGATGACGGTCGCAGCGCTGTTCACCGAGGTCAACCTCAGCTCCGGCGAACGTGAAGACCGGGCCAATCGCTGGGTGCTGCCGGCCTTCGGGGTGATCGGGATAGCGAGCGGTTTTCTACCCGCCTACACCGACCGGATCGACTTCTGGACCTTCGGCGGCGAAGGCGTGCGTTGGCTCGGAGCGTTGGTGTTCATCATCGGCGGTGCGTTGCGCATGTGGCCGGTGTTTGTGTTGGGCAAGCGCTTTAGCGGACTGGTGGCGATTCAGCCGGGGCATCGCCTTGTGACAGAGGGGATTTATCGCCGTTTGCGTAACCCCAGCTATTTGGGGATGTTGGTGATTGCGGTGGGTTGGGCGCTGGCGTTTCGTTCGGGCGTTGGCCTGTTGCTGGCAGCGTTGACGGTGATCCCGCTGATTGCCCGCATCCACGCGGAAGAGGCGCTGCTGCGGGCGCAGTTTGGCAGTGAATATGAGGCGTATTGCAGCCGTAGCTGGCGGTTGATTCCCGGCCTCTATTAACGACATCGTTCCTGTAGGAGCCAGCTTGCTGGCGATGGTGTGTCAGTCGACATCGATGTGGCTGATAGACCATCGCCAGCAAGCCGGCTCCTACAGGGGAGGTGCTGTTACAAATGAAGCAGGCGGAGATGGCCGTCGGGGTCAACCTGGACGGTGACCGAGTCATAATCGACCATCGTCGCATGCGGCGTTTCGATCGGATGATCGTGAGTCGAGGTAATGATCAACAGATCTGCCCCTGCGGCTTGCGCGGCGAGAATGCCGACGGTGGCATCTTCGAAAATCAGGCAATCAGTCACTTCGACTCCTAAGCGCTTGGCCGCCAATCGATAACCCGCCGGATCGGGTTTGCCGGCGCTGACGTCTTCCGCCGTGACCATCACCGCAGGTTCGGGAATCCCCGCCGCCGCCATCCGGCGAAGCGCGAGCGCTTTGGGCGCAGATGTCACGATAGCCCACTGGCTGGCTGGCAACGACGTCAGGAAGCCCGCCGCCCTGCGCACCTCGACAATTCCCTCGACATCATCGATTTCCGCTTGGGTAATCCACGCTGCTTCAGCCTCGGCATCGACACCCGGCAATGCCTGACGGTTGATGGTGTCGATGGCCCGGACGCCGTGAATGGTCGGCAGAAAAGACTCCACATCCACGCCATGGCGCAAGGCCCAGACGGTCCAGATGCGCTCGGCGGCGGCGATGGAATTGAGGACGGTGCCGTCCATATCGAACAGAAAAGCGCGATAAGGCTTGTTTAAAACCGATGGTTGAGCTGACAAGGATGAGCGTCCTTTTGCAAGAGCCGGGCGAGTTTTGCCGAGCAATGTAGCATTGGCTTGTCCGCCGCGTGTTGTTTCAGCCAACCGTCTTCGACTTCAACGCACCTTCCACGCAATCGAGCAACTGCCCCAGCGCCCAGGGTTTCTTGATGAACGACACCTCATGCCGCACGCCGGAAGTCTGCGGCGTTTCGAAGCCGGACATGATCATGATCGGCTTGCCCGGCCAGCGGTCTCCGAACTGATTGGCCAGATCGGCACCGTTGAGTTTGCCTGGCATGGTGATGTCCGTCAGCAGCAACACCACCTTGTCTGCGTGCTGCTCCAGGTAACCCGCCGCAGCATCCGCGCTGATCTTCGGTTCGACGGTGAAACCCTCCTCCTGAAGAACTTCGCAGAGAAACTCCAGGATCAGCGGGTCATCTTCAACCACAAGAATCAACCCGCCTGGAAGGTTCTCGCCCGCCGTCGATACTGGACACATGACTTTGCCACTCCCTGATTGCCGAATGAATTCGCGGGCTCAAATCCGCTGCCTACAGGTATGAGCAGCGGACTCGGCGGAAATTCATTTTTGATACAGGGAGTCGACGAAATCAGGCGTCCTGCAAAATCAGATCGGCGCCTTTCTGGAATGCAAAAACCTGTAGGAGCGAATCTGCTCGCAAAGACGGCTTAAAATTCAACATCACTGTTGACTGACATGACGCCTTCGCGAGCAGGCTCGCTCCTACAGGGGATCGGGTTGTTTTGGCTTACTGCGACATGTTGTCCTTTTTCATGGCGTCCTTGGACATCTCGTCTTTTTTCATCCCGTCCTTGGACATGGCATCTTTTTTCATCGTGTCCTTGGACATGGAATCCTTTTTCATCATCGAGTCTTTTTTCATGGCGTCCTTGGACATCGAGTCCTTGCTCATGCTGTCCTTGCTCATGCCATCACTGGTTGTCGTCTCGGCGGCAAACACGCTGGCGGCACCTACGGCGAGGCACATGGACAATACGACGGTGGTCAACTTTTTCATGATGAAACTCCTTGAAGCACAGGTTGCGATTGAACGCAGCGTGAGCTGCGCTGTGAAGTTGCCGGGCGCCGTCAGCTGCCACCGAACCAGTTGTAGCCCTGGTCTTCCCAGTAGCCACCGCTGTAGGTGTTGCTGACGAAAATCGCCTGAATATGTTTGGGGTTTTTGTAGCCGAGCTTGGTGGGCATGCGCAGCTTCATCGGGAAGCCGTATTCGCGCGGCAGCACCACGCCGTCATAGGTCAGCGCCAGTAAGGTCTGCGAGTGCAGCGCGGTGGCCATGTCGATGCTGGTGTAGTAATCGTCGGCGCATTTGAAACCGACATATTTGGCATCGGTGTCGGCTCCGACCCGCTTGAGGAAATCGCTGAACCGCACGCCGCCCCAGCGCCCGATCGCGCTCCAGCCTTCGACGCAGATATGCCGGGTGATCTGCTCGTTCTGCGCCATCGCGCGCAGCTCTTCGAGGCGCCAGCTGCGTTTGTCGGCGACCAGTCCGGTGACTTCCAGCCGATAGCTTTCTTCCTCAACGGTCGGCGCCTCGTCGATGCCGTAAAACGCGTTGAAGGGGAACGGCCGGGTGATCATCGACGCCGGATAGGTCGGTGCCAGTGCATTGGGATTGAACAGCCAGCCCTGCACCCGATCGTTGAACCGCGACATGGATGACAACGCGGTCTCGACGCTTTCGTTGTCGGTCAGGTTGCAGCCCGACAGCATGGCCACACCGCCGAGGGTCAGCCCACGCATCAGGAACGAACGGCGCGAGCGGTCTTCGATCTGCGGCGCAATGATTTTCCGGGCGTCTTTGAGGATGGATGACTCATCCAGGCCTTCGATGGGCTTTTTCATACGGGCTCCTTGCGACTGATAATCATGGCCAGCAGCGTTTTGGGAACGAGCGCGACCATCACCAGATGCACCGCGACAAACGCCACCAACAGCGCCATCGCGATGAAATGCACATGCCGCGCTGCTTCGTAACCGCCGAGTAATTCACGCAACAGCGGAAACTGGACGGACTTCCACAACACCAGCCCGGAGACCACCAACAGCGTGATATCGAGCATCACAAACAGGTAAGCCAGCCGTTGCACCTGGTTGTAATGACTCAGGTCGGCATGCCCCAGCCGCCCGCGCAATGCGGCCCACAGGTCCTGCAGAACACCTTTGGGCGACACCGGGAAAAAGCGTCGAGAAAGACGACCGCTGACGAGGTTGATGATCAGGTAGACAAGGCCGTTGATCGCGAGGAACCACATCGCCGCGAAATGCCATTGCAACGCCCCGCCGAGCCAGCCGCCCAGCGTGATGCCTTTCGGGAAACTGAAGTCGTAGAGCGGCGATGCGTTGTAGATGCGCCAACCGCTGGTGACCATGACCAGCACCGCCAGGGCGTTCAGCCAATGGGTCAGGCGCAGCCAGCGCGGATGGGATGAAGCAGGTATCGGCGACATGATCGGCTCCCGGCGGTTGTTGTTATTCGTTGGAGCCGAGTATGGGAGCCGACAGATCGCCAAATCCTCACGTAAAGTTAAATTAACCGTGATAACTACCCTCGCTCCCACAGTGTTTTGTGTTGTCAGCCCAAGGTGTGCATTTGTGGTTAAAATGCCGCCCCCTCAAATGACCGACACCGCCCGATGAACTCAGACGCGCTCACCACCCTCCACGACCATCTGCTGACCGCCCTGGCCGTGGCACCCGCAGAAACCCGCCGACTGTTCCACGGTCGCGGACGGTGCTGGCCGGGGCTGGAGCAATTGACCGTCGACTGGCTGCAAGGCGTGGTGCTCGTGTCATTGTTCAAGGAACCGGAAGCGGCGCAGCTGGAAGCGCTGAAACAGCGGTTGATGGCGCTCACTCAATCGCCGGCGTGGGCGACATCCGGCGCGCATACGTTGGCGCTGCAACATCGCTACCTGCTGCAAAGCACCACCGAATGGCTGGTCGGGGAAGTCATCGATGACATGACCATCACCGAAGGCGGCCTGCGTTATCGCGTGGACCTTGGGCGCAAGCAGAACACCGGGCTGTTTCTCGACATGCGTTACGGCCGCGATTGGGTGCGCGCCAATGCCGAGGGCAAGCGCGTGTTGAACCTGTTTGCCTACACCTGCGGTTTTTCCGTGGCGGCCATCGAGGGCGGTGCCGAACACGTGGTCAACCTGGACATGTCCAGCCCGGCCCTGAACCGTGGCCGCGACAATCACCGGCTCAACGGCCACGACATGAGCAAGGTGAGTTTCCTCGGCCACGACCTGTTCAAGTCCTGGGGCAAGGTGATCGGTAAAGGCCCTTATGACCTGGTGATCATCGATCCGCCGTCCTTCCAGAAAGGCAGTTTTCTTTTGACCAAGGATTACCAGCGCGTGCTGCGTCGGTTGCCGGAATTGCTCACGCCACAGGGCACGGTGCTGGCCTGCATGAACGACCCGGCGTTTGGCGCGGATTTCCTGATTGATGGCGTCATGCGCGAGGCGCCGAGCCTGCGGTTCGAGCAACGGCTGGAGAATCCGCCGGAGTTTCCGGATGCGGATGTCGAGTGCGGGTTGAAGGCGTTGGTTTTCCGGCAGTAATACCGCGCCGCCCCCATCGCGAGCAGGCTCACTCCCACATTGGAATGCGATCGAATGTGGGAGTGAGCCTGCTCGCGATGGGGGCCTGACAGGCAACAAATCTCTTTGATTGGCCAGTCAACGCGGCTGCAACACCAACGCAAACAACTCCCCATGCCCGTTCACGTTGAGCTTGTGATAGACGTTGCGCCGATGCACTTTCACCGTTTCCGGTGAGATCCCCAATTGCTGGGCAATCGCCTTGCTTGAAAAGCCCTGAAGAATCAGGCGCGCCGTTTCGATTTCACGCACCGTCAAACGCGCATCAAAGCGATCCAGCAACGTCGCCAGATCCCCGGCCACGGCTTCGGCAACCGGGCCTTCTGGCGGCATCAATTGCAGGTGACGGCGCATCGCCGCCAGCACCCAGTCACGCACACAAAGCAGACGGCCCTGCTCTTCCAGGGTAAAACGCGTCGAACGGCCGAGTGACAAACCGAGCACGGAATCTTCGACGTTGATCATGAACTGCAACTCGTCGTCGCCCACCACCGAGCGGAAGTAACTCAGGTAGTACTCGCTCTGCTGAAACTGGTCTGGCGCCAGCGATTCGAGGCTGTGCAAGCCATCGGCAATGCCTGCACACGCGGCCTGATAAAACGGATCGAGCAGGTACATGCCGGCGCTGTAACCGGCCAGTTCCTCATGCTCGTCGGCGCTGCCCTTGGCGTCGAAATCGATCAGCAGGCGTGGCACTCGCCCCGGCCGCATCACCGCAACCAATGCGTTGTCCAGCGGCACCAGCAACCGCAGCGTGTCGACCAGTGCGCGCCAGAAACCGTCCCGGCCCAACGCGCCAAACACCCGCGCCAGGCCCTGGTGCACTGGCAACTCTTTCAGCAACGCGTCCACGCTCTACCCCTTTCGAGTAACCCATGATGGGAATGGGTGAGTCCCCGGCCTGCCGATACGCTGCAAGCACCTGTTCATCACCGGCCTGCAGCAGGCCAGGAGTGCCGCATCATGAGTCGTCGCCTTCCACAGATCAATCTCGGGCTGAGCGCCTGTTTGTGCGTTTCGCTGTCGGCGTTGGCTGCCGAAAGCCCGACGGTTCACGTTTACAACTGGTACGACTACATCGGTCCCAACACCCTGCACGACTTCAAGCGCGACACCGGGATCGAGCCGGTTTACGACACCTTCGACAGCGCCGAAGTGCTGGAAGGCAAACTGCTCACCAGCCGCAGCGGCTACGACGTGGTGGTGGCCAGCAACTTCAGCCTGCCGACCCTGATCAAGGCTGGCGCCCTGGCGCCGTTGCCCCACGCGCTGATGCCTGACTTCAAGAACATGGATGCTGACCTGCTGGCGAAACTGGCCAACAACGATCCGGGCAATCAGTACGCCGTGCCGTACCTATGGGGCACCAACGGCATCGGCTACAACGTCGATAAAGTCCGCGCCGCGCTGGGTGACAAGGCACCGGTGGATTCCTGGGAGCTGGTGTTCAACGAAGCCAACCTGGCCAAGCTCGGCCAGTGCGGCGTGGCCATGCTCGACTCGCCGTCGGAGATGCTGCCGGTGGCCCTGCACTACCTAGGCCTGCCGCCCAACAGCACCAATCCCGAGGACTACAAGAAGGCCGAAGCGCTGCTGCTCAAACTGCGTCCGCACATCGCCTATTTCAACTCGTCGAAATTCATCAGCGACCTGGCCAACGGCAACATCTGCGTCGCGGTGGGTTGGTCCGGCGCGATGCTGGAAGCCAAGACCAACGCCGAGCAGGCCAACAATGGCGTGAAGATCGCCTACAGCCTGCCGAAGGAAGGCGCGCCGGTGTGGTTCGACACCCTCGTGTTGCTCAAGGACGCGCCGCACCCGCAGCAGGGGTTGGCCTTCATTGACTATCTGATGCGCCCTGAAGTGATTGCCCCGGTCAGTGATCACCTCAACTACCCCAACGGCAACCGCAGCGCCACGCCGCTGGTGGCCGAAGCGACTCGCAATAACCCGGCGGTGTACCCGTCCGCGCAAGCCTTGGCCACGTTATTCACCCTCCAGCCGCTGCCGCCGGCTACCGAACGCGTGCGCACGCGGATCTGGAGCAAGGTCAAAAACGGTCAGTAATCCACCGCAAAAAACCTGTGGGAGCGAGCCTGCTCGCGATGGCGGTGTGTCAGGCAATGAAGATGTCGACTGACACACCGCCATCGCCGGCAAGCCGGTCTCACTCCCACAGGGATTGCGTTTGGCCCAACGATTTTTTCTGCCACGAATTGAAGATGAGAGAAACAATGAAACCACGTGCCCGCGACCTGAACCTCCAGTTCGGCCAACTGCAACCCGGCCCGCTCAATGCCATCACCGATGTGCCCGGCGTGCGGGTCGGCCACAGTGATGTGCGAGGTCGCACCGCCAACGGTCGCGACATCCTGACCGGCGTCACCGTGATCGAGCCGCGTGCCGGTTCCACCAGCCAGCAACCGTGTTTTGCCGGCGTCCATGTGCTCAACGGCAACGGCGATGCCACAGGTCTGGAATGGATCCGCGAAGCGGGTCTGCTCACCAGCCCGATCGCCTTCACCAACACCCACAGCCTGGGCGTGGTGCGCGATGCGTTGATTGTGCTGGACCGCGAACAGCAACCGGATGACGGGCGACTTTACTGGAACATGCCGGTGGTGCTGGAAACCTTCGACGGCTTGCTCAACGACATCAACGGTTTCCACGTCAAACCCGAGCATGTGGCTCAAGCCCTGCGCACGGCGACAAGCGGGCCGGTGAAAGAAGGTGCGGTGGGTGGCGGCAGCGGCATGATCTGTCACGAATTCAAAGGTGGCATCGGCACCGCTTCGAGACGTTTGAATGCTGCCCAGGGTGGCTGGACAGTGGGCGCCATCGTCCAGGCCAACCACGGCATCCGCAACGAATTACGCGTCGACGGTTACCCGGTCGGGCGCTATATGGAAAAGGCTGACTCACCATTCCTCAAGGCATCGCTGCCGCATCCGGGCATGGGTTCGATTGTGGTGTGCCTGGCCACCGATGCACCGTTGCTGCCACATCAATGCACCCGCCTCGCCCAGCGCGCCAGCCTCGGTCTGGCGCGGACCGGTGGCGGTAACGAAGACCACAGCGGCGATATCTTCATTGCCTTTGCGACCGGCAACGATGTGCCACCGGCTGCTTATGAGAGCAAGAAGGCGCCGACAACCGAGAACCTGAGCATGGTCAACAACGACCACATCAGCGAGTTGTTCCTTGCCGCTACCGAAGCCGTGGAAGAAGCAATCATCAACGCCCTGCTGGCCTGCGACACCGCCGAGGGCAATGGCCATACGGTGCCGGGGCTGGACGCCGAAACACTGCTCAACGCCTTGCGCCGTGCGGGCTGGCCAGGACGCGACTAGCGGTACTTGAGTGCCAAACTCCATCTTCCTACGATGATTCTACGCAGCCGTTTGTTTGCTCAACTCGAGCGGTTGCGTAGGTGGTGAGTGATCTGAACCCCTACCAAGCTCACCGCCTGTTTCACGTGCATCTTGAGCCTCAAGGGCTCTACTTTTTCCCCATCAAAGAGCCTTGAGGCTCTTTTTTTTTTGCATGGGTGACAGACCAGAAAAAGCCCGGCATCTGATCGTAGTCATGCTGTTCAATTGTGATTTTTTTGGATTGGATGGGGGTATATCCGTTGCTGCGGTGATGGCGGCTATTGGTTTCGCCCTTACGGCGAGTCACTTTCGAAAAGCGCGAAAGTAACCAAAGCGCTTTTGCCCCTTTCGTTCGGTGCCTCGCTAATGCTCGGCATGCCCTCGCTCCGGTCCTGCTCCGTGGGCCCGCCGCCATCGGCCATCCCTGGCCGGGGGCGGCTAACCCGGCATCCATGCCGGGTTGCCCACTGCGCAGAACCTCCACTCGGCCTCTCGAGGGGGCGACGACCGCCACAGCCGCCGAGGCGGCCTGAAAGCCGACCTGGCTCTTTGGTCGTGTGCACACTCCCGCACTGTGGTGGCTGCACTAATGTTGGATGTTTGCACATTCCCCCTGTAGGAGCCGGCTTGCTGGCGATGGCGTCCTTTCAGGCGATAAATGCGCGACTGACCCACCGCTATCGCCAGCAAGCCGGCTCCTACAAGGGATTGGGTTCACACGATTCAAAATTGTAGGAGCCAGCTTGCTGGCGATGGACGTCAACGATAACGCGGGCTGTCTGAATGAACGCGTTGTCCAAACGTTTTTCGCCGGCAAGCCGGCTCCTACAGGGATCGGTGTACGCTTTTGATTTCCACCACTCATCAGGCCGAGCGTTAGCTCGCCTTCCGCTTTTGATCTGAGCGCCCCCTCGAGAGGCCGAGCGCAGGTTCTGCGTAGTGGGCAACCCGGCATGGATGCCGGGTTAGCCGCGCACGGCCAAGGATGGCCGATCGCGGCGGGCCCACGGAGCAGGACCGGAGCGAGGGCATGGCGAGCATTAGCGAGCCACCGAACGAAAGGGGCAAGAGCCCTTGGTTACTTGGGGCTCTTCCAAGTGACTCGCCGTAAGGGCGAAACCAATAGCCGCCGTTACCGCAGCAACGGATATGCCCCCATTCAAAACCTCCCGTTAGCGCATGCCCTCCGAACAGCATTGCGCAATCAGGCCAGGCTTTTTTGCTGGTCAACCACCGGAAATCGACCGCCACGCCGCCTGTGCAAGCTCGTCCCTGTACACCTTCGGACTGCCCTTCACCCGACCCGACAACCACGTCCTGCAATAGTTGTCTGCCTGACCAATAATCAGCGACAGCATCAATTCAGCCGGAAAACCTTTCAACTCATCGCCTCTGGCCGAATCCGACAGCCATTCCAGCAATCGCTTGTTGCGCATCTTGTTACGGGTAGCCAGTTCGTCCTTCAAAGGCCCCTTGGTGACAGCAAATCGCGCGTGGTACTGGAACCGCGCCCATTCGGGTTGGCTGTCGACCCAATCCACGTAACTGTGCACCAGCGCATACACACCCTCTTGCGTGGTTTTCGCCTCGCTCAAATAGCTGTCGCGCAGCCTGGCCTGATCATCCAGGGCGGTGAAAAACAGCGCGGCCACCAACCCTTCCTTGTTCCCGAAGTGGTGATAAATCGCGCCCACGCTCGTGTCGCATTCGGCGCGGATCATTTCAATGGTCGTGGCCTCGATCCCCTGCTCGTTGAACAGGGCGAGGGCCTTTCGAAAAATATCGCGCTTGAGTTCGGCGCGTCTTCCGGGGTAGCAGCGCTCGAGTAAATCTGACGTTTCCATGCTCAACACAGTCCCAAAAAATCGATGGTGAAGGCAGATGACTGCCATCGGACACGTGGCGACAGGTTGACAGATTTCCCGTCGACAGAATACTGTTCCGTTACAGAACATTATTCTGTAACGGAACACCATTCTGTTTTAAGCCCCTCAGCGAGGTTTCAAATGAGTCAGTTTCTCAGCATGTTCAACAGCGTGGGCCCGCAAGCATTCAGCAAAATGGCCTGTCAGGTTGCGCCCTACTTCAGCACCATCAACCCGCTGGTCACGGAGTTGCGCAAAGGCTGCGCGACGGTGCAGGTGCCGTTCGCCAAGGAAATCACCAACCACTTGGGCACCGTGCACGCGATCGCGATGTGCAATGCGGCTGAATTGGCGGCGGGAATGATGACCGACGTGTCGATTCCCGAAGGCGCACGCTGGATTCCAAAAGGCATGACGGTGGAGTACCTGGCGAAGGCAAAAACCGGCGTGACGGCGGTGGCCGATGGGGGTTCCGTGGACTGGACCACGGAAGGCGACAAGCTCGTGCCGGTGGATATTCACGACGTCGAGGGGAAGAAGGTGTTCACGGCGCGGATCACCATGAACGTGAAGCTTTCCTGAATTTTGCCATGGTCCAATGTGGGAGCAAGCCCGCTCCCACAGTTGATCGAGTTGTCTGTTGGGGCGCAGTCAGCGCGGCGACTCGCCCAACCGCTCGCGGACAAATTCATTGGCCTTGTGCGTCAATTGATCCAGATGCCGGTCACGCTGCTTTTCCGCATCGAGCATCGCCCGCTTGCCGTGCTTTTGCAGCAGGTACGTATGAATCTGCCGCACCTCCAGCGAGCTGTAGATCGACGCCACGTCGAGCAACCCCATCAACCCGTCAGAGCGATGATCGCGGGTGTTCATCAACACCTGCGTGCCGCGCGTGCCCAGCACCTGAAAGCCCATCGATTCAAACCACGGCACCTTGGCCACCGCGCAGGTCAGCTCGGCATGCGGGTAGCGGCCGACCATTTCCCGCAGCATCCGCCGCGCCACGCCTTGACGCCGATGGCCGGCCTGCACCGCCATGTATGCGACGCCGCACGCCTCTGGATCGTCCTTGATCGGCAGGTACAGCAAGAAGCCGATGACCTGTTCCGGATCGTCCACATCGGTCGCGACCAGCAACTCCACCGCCACCCCTTTCGCCCCGTTCAGCGCCTCCAGATAGAGGTGAACCTCATAGCCGATCGCGTACTGGTAAACGTTGTACAACAGGTTGCTCGGCGGGATGGCGACCATGCTGATGTCGGTCAGGTTATCGACCACCATCTGCAGAATCTGGCTGGTGAGGTGCTCGGGGCACGGAGTTTTGAAATGGGTAATCTGGGGCATTGAGGCTCTGCTCTGACTCTGGCGGCGGACGCGCCTATCATAACGCGCCGACGAGACCGGGGTGGCGTGTCAGTTGGCAGTCATGCCGAGTGACTATGGAAATCAACTGCAGGAGCCGGCTTGCCGGCGATGAGGCCAACGACAACACCTCCTCACCGGACGGGGCAATGGGGAATAACACCCTCCCCAAGACTGAGGAATATCCCCCAACTGTTAACTCTCGTTAACACTTCCCACGCATATCACTGAACCTAACGCGATGATTTATCTGACAATCTCGTTAGTGGCTCAGCTTTTGCGTCGATTTTTGCGCATGTGCCGACACCACGACACGCCCCCAGAGAACCACCATGAAAAGCTCAGCTCCTGTGAACAAGTCGCCCGGCTTTTTCCGGACGCCGGGCATTACTCTGGTGATGCTGATGACTTTCAGCCTGTCTGCGGTGAATGCCGCTCCGCTCGATGATTTCGGGCCACCGCCTCCGACCGATCCGTCAGCCTTCCATAACCCGCCTGCCGACCCTAAGGCAGCCCTGGAAGCACTGAAAAATCTTCCCCCGGCCAATCAAGGTGCCCTGGCCTTGCCCAACGGCGTGTTCGGCGACCGAAACACGCCGCGTGCCGACAACGTACTGCCGCCCGCCGCGCAGACGTCGTTCAACTACCCCACCAACGGCAAACCCAGCCCCTTGTTCGGGGCCGAACCATTCACTCAACAACTGCTGCTGTTTGAAGAGTTCGGCTCAGAAGCACTCGACCCGACTACCCCGCCGCAGACGCTGACATTCCCCGTGCCAACCCTCGGCCCGGCGCCCCAGCAGGATCCGAACAACGTCGCCCGCAGCGGCCCGTCAAGTGCAGCGCTCGAAGCCTTCCTGCGCCAGCCGGGGTTGTCCCCGTTTCCGTCGCAGTTTTCCAATGTACTGGACCGCAACCCGTGGAAGGCGCAGATCGAAGCCTTCCTCAACCGGCATCCGGTGGGCTCGCCGGCGGAGGGTCGGCCACCGGGAAAAGGCTGGTCGCATCAACGCTGGAACGAGTTCTTCCCGCAGGTTCAGTTCAAGACTGTTCAAGCCGGTGCCAGAACCAACCAAGGCCTGCGTGACGCCCAACAATTGCACCACTACAACAAGGGTGAATTCGCCCCCGGCGGGCTCTACTACCAAACTTCGGACATCCCGGCGACAGCGGGCACCACTCGCGGTATCGACGTGCGTTTTCATTCAAGAATGCCGGTGCAGAATCACAACTCGCTGTGGACATTCGGCGGCACCGTGCCGGCCAAATTGCTGATGGTCCGTTACGGTCAAGCGTTGCTGATGCGCCATTACAACGCCCTGCCAATCGACCCCGCTGCCAACGCCGGTTTTGGCCTGCACACCCTCAGCACCCACGAACACAATGGGCACTCGCCGGCTGAAAGCGATGGCTTTACCAATGCATTTTTCTTTCCGGGGCAGTTCTACGATTATCGCTGGCCGCTGCAACTGGCCGGCTACGACACGATCAACACCAAGGCGCAGGATCCGCGTGCAGCCTTCCCCTGCTCACCGGGCGAAAAACTCTTCGTCAACGATGTCAGTCCGGGTCTCAAGACCTGCGAAAACGGCAGCATAAAAATCCGAGGCGACTGGCGCGAGACCATGAGCAGCCACTGGTTCCACGACCACATGCTCGATTTCACCGCGCAGAATGTCTACAAGGGCAATGCGGCAATGATGAATTACTACAGCGCTGTGGATCGCGGCAACGAAGCGATCGAGGACGGCGTCAACCTGCGTTTTCCCAGCGGTTCGGCGATGCCTTGGGGCAACCGCGACTACGACGTGAACCTGCTGATCTCCGATAAGGCCTGGGACGAGAACGGCCAGTTGTGGTTCAACCCGTTCAACACCGACGGCTTTCTCGGGGATCAGATGCTGGTCAACTGGCAGTACCAGCCGAGCCTGAAAGTCCGCGCGCGCAGCTATCGTTTCCGCATTCTCAACGGCTCGGTGTCGCGCTATTTCAAGCTGGCGCTGGTACGAGAAATCAGCGGCAATGGCGGTGAATTTCCGGGGCCTGCCGGTTCTGGGGTTTCCTATAATCGGGTGCCGCTCCACCTGATTGCCAACGACGGCAATATCATGGAACACGCCGTGCCGTTCGACGGCAGCATGGACCTGGATGGTGACGGCGATAAGACGAATAACAATGCGATCCTGCCAACCATGGGCATCGCCGAACGTTTCGACATCATCGTCAACTTCTCGAAAAACGGGATCAAGGTCGGCGACAAGCTGTACTTCGTCAACCTGCTGGTGCACGAAGACGGCAAGGGCCCGGAGGAGCCCGCCCCCCTGGCTGACGTGCTGTCCGAGAAGTACAAGGCCGTCATCAAGCAAACCAGCAATGGCCCGAAATGGGACAGGGGCGACCCGCTGGTTGGCAAATTCCTGCAACTGTTGGTTCAGCCCTACAGTGGTCAGGACGTGGCCATGGACCCGGCAGCCTTTGTGCCTGGCGGCAAGACGATGATCCCGTTGCCCATCGATCGCGACAACCCGAACGACCAGGCCAGGCTCAACGTGGCGCGGCATCGGGAGTTCATTTTCGGTCGCTCCGATGGCACCGATGAAGCACCGTGGACGATCAAGACCGATGGCGGCCCCGGCTTTCCCATGGACCCGCGCCGCATCAGTGCCGCACCGCAACTGGCCAGCGGCCCCACGGACGCCGGGTTCTCCGGCGACGGCACCCTCGAAGTGTGGAAAATCAAGAACGGCGGCAATGGCTGGAACCACCCGGTGCATGTGCATTTCGAAGAAGGCGTCATTCTCAGTCGCGACGGCAAGGCACCGCCGGAATGGGAAAAATGGGCACGCAAGGACGTCTTTCGTATTGGCGAAGGCGTCGACAGTTCAGTGGATGTCGACGTAGCGCTCCACTTCCGCGAGTTCGCCGGCACCTACATGGAGCACTGCCACAACACTCAGCACGAGGACACGTCGATGCTGCTGCGCTGGGATTCCGAGCATCCGGGGCAGTTCCAGTTGATGCCAACGCCGATACCGGGTTGGGACGGCGTCACCTTCGTCAACTCCGTGGCACTGCCGACTTTCCGCACTGGCGTTGACGGCGATGATAATGAAGGCCCGAACAAAAAACCCGTGGCCAACAATGACAGCGCCACGAGCAGTAACGGCCTGCCAGTGACCATCAGCGTGCTGGCCAACGACACTGACCCGGACGGTAACCTGCCGCTCAAGGTTGTCGGCCTGACTCAGCCGGATTCGGGCCAGGGCTCCGTGAGCACCGACGGCATTCGAGTGTTCTATATGCCACCGACCATTGTTGCGGCGCCGTTCACTGCGGTGTTTACCTACGAAGCCAGTGACAACCTTGGCGCCGTCTCGGACAAACCGGCGACGGTGTCCGTGGCGGTCAGCGCTGCGGCGGCGGTGAATGAAACGTTGTTGGTCACCCGCGCTTCCGTCAACGTGCGCAGCAACAATCGCTATACCTGGGACGTGACCGGGACGACCTCGCGGGCGGCGGGCAACAGCATCACCGTCAGTGCGTCGACCACGGGCGGCCAGCTCAATCTGGGAACCGCGACGCTCACGCCGAACGGTACGGGTGCACGCTGGAGACTGTCCGTTACCACCACCGGCAACGGCCCGACACCGAGCCCGACCATCACCGTTCGCTCAGCGCTCGGGAAGACCGTTACAGCGCCAATTGCCGTGCATTAAAACGGCCACGCTTTGACGTCTGGTCAGCCACACCGCGTCGCCCGGATCGCCAGCAAGCCGGCTCCTACAGGTTCGGTGGTGTGTCAGGTGAATACTGATCCTTGTAGGAGCCGGCTTGCTGGCGATGGGGCTTGCGCGGTGTATCAGATACACCGCCATCGCTGGCAAGCCAGCTCCTACAGGTTCGGTGGTGTGTCAGGTGAATACAGATCCTTGTAGGAGCCAGCTTGCTGGCGATGGGGCTTGCGCGGTGTATCAGATACACCGCCATCGTTGGCAAGCCGGCTCCTACAGGTTCGGTGGTGTGTCAGGTGAATACAGATCCTTGTAGGAGCCGGCTTGCTGGCGATGGGGCTTGCGCGGTGTATCAGATACGCCGCCATCGCTGGCAAGCCAGCTCCTACAGGTTCGGTGGTGTGTCAGGTGAATACAGATCCTTGTAGGAGCCGGCTTGCTGGCGATGGCGCTTGCGCGGTGAATCCGATACACCGCCATCGCTGGCAAGCCGGCTCCTACAGGTTCGGTCGTGTGTCAGGTGCATACAGATCCTTGTAGGAGCCGGCTTGCTGGCGATTCAGGCGACGTGGTGTGTCAGCTCAGCGGGTGTTACCACTGATACGTCGCGCTCGCCTGAACGGTGCGCTGTGCGCCATACCAGCACCACGAGTAGGAATAGCACGACGCCACGTACTCTTTGTTGGCCAGGTTGCTGGCGTTCACCGCCAGGCGCAGGTTGTCCTTGAGGCTGTTGATGTGCGGGATGTCGTAGTGCACTGCCGCATCCAGCAGCGTGTAACCCGGCACCTTCAGCGTGTTGGCAGTGTCGCCCCAGGAGGAACCGACGTAACGCGCCCCGCCGCCGACACCGAAGCCTTTCGCGACGCCGTCGTGGAAGGTGTAATCCGCCCAGACCGAGGCCGTATGACGCGGCACGCCATAGTTGGTGGTGCCTTTCGCCGGCACTGCCGGGCCGACGGCGATGTCGGTCAGCGGCGCGTAGCTCACGGTGCTGTTGGACTTGGTGATGCGGTTGTCCAGATAAGCGTACGCGGCGGTGATGTCCAGGTTGTCATTCAGGCTGGCCTTGCCTTCGAGTTCGAAACCACGGGAGCGCACTTCACCGCTCTGTTCCTGGCAACGCCCGGTGCCGCACAGGTGCGTCGGATCCGGATCAAGTGTCGGCACGTTGCTTTGGCGCAGGTCGAAGACCGACGCAGTGATAAAGCTGTTGCTGCCCGGTGGCTGGTACTTGATCCCCACTTCGTATTGCTGGCCCTCGGTCGGTTTGAACACCGAACCACCATAGCCGGTGCCCGACTGCGGTTCGAAGGATTCGGCATAGCTGATGTACGGCGACAGGCCGTTATCGAACAGATAGACCAGCCCCACGCGACCGGTGAACGCCTCGCTGTCCAGAGAGGTTTTGGTCTTGACGTTGTTGCGCAAGTTCATCGAGCTGTTGTTGTTGGTCGCCCAGTCGTAGCGCCCCCCCATCAGCAACACCCACTTGTCCCATTTGATCTGGTCTTGCAGGTACAAGCCCTTCTGCTGGTTACGCTGTGTCGCGTCGGTGGTGAACGCCGGTGTGACGACAGGAACACCGTAGACCGGGTCAAAGATATCCAGCGTCGGCCCCGTGCCGAAACCGGACTTGGTATCCGTACTGGTGTTCTGATAATCGCCACCCAACAGCACCGTGTGTTGCACCGGTCCGGTGTCGAATCTGGCCTGTACCTGGTTATCCAGGGTGTAGGCATCCAGGTCGACGTCTGTGGCAATGGTCGACCGGTTGGAGGTGCGGTAATCGGCGCGCAGGTTGCTGTTGTAGAGGCTGCGATAAACGCCTTCGCTGCGCAGGTAACGCGCGTTCTGACGCAAGGTCCAGACGTCGTTGAGGTGATGTTCGAACAAGTAACCGATGGAGAAATACTCGCGGTCACTCTTCTCGAAATCCTTGTCGCCGTCATAGAAATCGACATCGATGTCACGCCCGGTCGGGCTGTGCAACACCGAGCCCCACGCCGGTGTCGAACCGTACGAAGCCGCCTTCGGGTCTTTCTGGAAATGCCCCAGCAGCGTCAGCGACGTGTCATCGCTCGGGCGCCAGGTGAACGCCGACGAAATGGACTGACGCTGGGTTTCGGTGTGTTCCAGTTGACCATCGGCCTCGTCGTACAGACCGGCCAGGCGATAGGAGTAAACGCCCTGGTCGTCGAGCGGGCCGCTCAAATCGAAGGTCGTGCGTTTCTTGTCGAAGGTGCCGTACTCGACGCCGATTTCATGGAACGGCGTATCCAGCGGCCGCTTGCTGACCATGTTCACCACACCGCTGGGGCTGGCCTGACCGTACAGCACCGACGACGGCCCGCGCAAAACGTCCACGCGCTCCAGATCAAACGAGTCCTTTTGCGGCGAGGCATCGCGACTGCCCGGCATGCGCAAGCCGTCCAGATACACGGCCGGGGAAAAACCACGGATGGTCATCTGATCCAGTCGCGAAGCGGTAGAGCCACGGGTTTCGGGAATCACACCGGCGGTGTAACGCAAGATCTGGTTGAGGTTCTCCGCGCCCTGGGCCCGCATCTGGTCCTTGGTGACCACGGAAATCGACTGCGGTGTTTCGTTCAGCGCCGTATCGGTCTTGGTCGCCGACAGCGCGCGCGTCGCGACATAACCCGCCACCGGGCCGGTCGGACTTTCACTCGCATACGCGCCGTTGATGTTGGTGGCCTGCAACTCCAGAGAACCTTCGACCGCCTCGGGTGCAGGTTCGATGCGATAGCGCGAGGCCGATAGCGCGATGGCGTTGAGGCCGCTGCCCTGGAGCAATTGGGCAAGTGCGTCGCCGGTGCTGAATGGTCCGCTCAGGCCATTGCTGCGTTTACCGCGCGTCAAGGCCGGGTCGAAGGCCAACACCAGGTCCGCCTGCTCGGCCAGGCTGTTCAGCGCCTGACTCAAATCCCCGGCCGGGATCGAAAAACTGCGGACAGCACTGGTGTGTGAACCCGCGACCGGCGATTCGGCAGCCAGCAGCGGCGCCGCGACAAAAGCCATCGCCACTGAAAGCGCCAGTGGGTGCAACGGACGAGCAAAGCGAGACATGAGAAATCCTGCGAAATGGAAGGCGTTACTAACCATGACGGCCATGTCGGAAAAACAGACAATGAATGCGAGCGATTTGCATTAATATTTTTTGAAACCCCGAAACCCTGTAGGAGCGAGCCTGCTCGCGATGGCGGTGGGTCATACAGACCGTGTCGTCTGGATCGCCAGCAAGCCGGCTCCTACAGGTTGGGGTGAAACGGTATTGATGCCTTCCTCAACCTTGTAGGAGCTGGCTTGCCAGCGATGGCGGTGGGTCAGACAGACCGTGTCGTCTGGATCGCCGGCAAGCCGGCTCCTACAGGGTTGGGGTGTCAGAGGGGTTTGATCACCACCAGCAGATCGGTGAAGTGCTCGACCTGGATCGGCAGGTTGTCCGCCAGTGTCGCGAGCGCAGCATCGGTGTCGTCGAGGCGGAACACGCCGGAGACGCGCAGCCCTTGCAGCGCCTGTTCGTCGTAGCGCACCAGGCCCCGTCGGTAACCGGCGAGGGCCTGAAGCACTTCGCTCAAGGGGCGGTCATCGACTTTGAGCAAGCCCCGGGTCCAGGCATCCGGGTGGGCGTTGCCGATCGGTTTCGGTGCTTGCGCCCGGCCCTCTCTGAGGGTGGTTTGCTCGCCCGCCGCGACGTTCACCGCCTCGGCGCCGTTGGCTTTGGCGGCAACCACAGACTCCAGCACACTGACCACGGTCGAACCATCGGCTGCACGTTTCACCAGATATCGCGTGCCCAGTGCCGTCGCCGTCCCCTGATCAGTGCGCACCACAAACGGACGCCGGGCGTCCTTGGCCACCTCGACCCACATCTCCCCTTCCAACAACTCGATGACGCGCTGCTGGCCGTCGAACTTCACGTCCAGCGCCGAATGACTGTTGAGCTGAATATGGCTGCCGTCCGAAAGCACCACCTCGCGCCGCTCGCCCACGCCGGTACGTTGATCGGCGAGCCAGACCGGCATGTTGTCCAGGCCGATCCAGCCACAGACCAACACACCCAGCAGCGCAATCGCCTGGGCGCCACGGCCCGACACTCTCGGGCCCGGCCGGGCAAAGGCATGCTTGAGGGCAACGCGTGCGGGGGCGGCAGGCAGCTCGTCAAAACCGCCCCACAAAGCCCGCATGCGATCCAGGGCGAGCGCGTGGCGCGGGTCGGCTTCGCACCAGACATCGAAAGCCACACGTTCGGCGTCGGTAGCCAAATCGTCGTGCAACAACGTCAGCCAGTAAGCCGCCTCAAGGATCATCTGCTCGGAGGGTGGTTGGATGTTCGTCACGACGGCTGTTCCGCCCCGTACAAGGTGTTGTAGCAATGGACGAGCGCACCGGCGACGTAGTTCTTGACCGTGCTGGCGGACACTTTCAGTTCAATCGCGATCTCGCTGTAGGTAAGGCCGTCGAGCCGGCTGAGCAGGAACGCCTCACGGTTCTTGTCTGGCAACCCGGCGAGCATCACGGCGATTTTTTCCAGCGCCTCAAGCGCCACATGGATCGCTTCGGGGTCAGGCATGCCGGCGTCATGCGCCTGGATCGCCAGCGCCTCAAGGTACGCCTGCTCGATCCGCCGGCGTCGGGCGCCATCAATCAACAAGCGCCCTGCCATGGTCGCCAGAAACGCCCGCGGCTCTTTGATGGTGTGAGGCTCGGCGAGGGTGAGCACGCGAATGAACGCGTCATGGGCCAGATCGGCCGCACGTTGCGAACAGCCGAGTTTTTTCCGTAGCCAGCCATGCAACCAGGAATGGTGATCGCTATAGAGGTCGGTGAACGTCCGCTGACGACGGGCAACGTCGTCATCAGCCACGGAAAAATCGCGCATACGCAAAAATTTCTCAAATAAGAAAGATTACCAGTAGCGCGAACGATGACAGCAAAACCATGGCAGAGCAAGCGACGTAAAGCCGCGGTGAATCAGAACACTGCGCAGCACGCTGAACAGCTATTGCTCCGGCGCAACCATCCGGAACCTGATGTTGATATCGTCGGAAACCACCGTATCCCCCCACTCGCCTTCACCGATTTTGAAGTCGCTGCGCTTGAGTGTCAGCTGGCCATCGAATATGCCGATGGCTTTCTGGGACTTCAGCAGGACCGGCACTTGCACCGTGCGCGTTATTTTCTTGAGGGTGAGATTGCCGGTGATCAAGTAACGGTTGTTGCTCAACGCTTTTACAGCGGTCGATTCAAACGTCGCCTTCGGATAAGTGGCCGTGTCGAACCACGCGGGCTTTTTCAGCTCTTCGTTGGCGTCACTGCTTCCGGCATCGATGCTGTCGAGTTCGATCGTGAACACGGCGTGGGCTGCCGAGGGGTTCGCCGTGTCGAAATCCAGCGTGCCTTCGAACTTGCCGAACGTGCCGTAGACCCGTGAGCTGAACTGTTTGTAGGTGAAAGAGATCGTGCTGGCGGTCTCATTCACCTGTTTGTATTCGATGGCATCGGCGCACGGCAACGCGCCGAGCGTGAGCGCGACAAGCACGGCGGCGGAACGCGGGAAACGAAGGTTCATGGGATTCTCCGGCAGGACGCCCTGGTGCAGTGAAGTGCTGCACGCAGAGGCCAGCCACAGGTGGACTAAAGCAAAAATTCGCCGTTTGCGCCATGGGTGCACCGCCGGCCCGACCACCTGTCGCGCAACCCTTTTACGCACCGGATGCCTGAGTCATGCAGGTGTTTAATGGGTGTTCCATTCACCGCAACGGGAGACGGGTCATGAAAATCGTCGTCATCGGAGGGACTGGACTGATCGGCAGTCAACTGTGCAAAAACCTGCGGGCACTGGGGCATGAAGCGCTGGCAGCGTCACCAAGTACCGGCGTCAACGTCATCAGTGGCGAAGGACTGAAGGAAGCCTTGAAAGGCGCAGACGTGGTGGTGGACGTGGCGAACTCGCCCTCATTCGAGGATCACGCGGCGTTGCATTTTTTCGAAACGGCCGGGAAAAACCTGTTCGCGGCGGAGAAAATCGACGGCGTCAAACACCATGTTGCACTGTCGGTGGTCGGCACCGAGCGCATGCTCGAAAGTGGTTACTTCCGGGCGAAAATGGCTCAGGAAAAACTCATCAAACACTCGGGCATTCCTTACACGATCCTGCGCGCCACGCAGTTCTTCGAGTTCATCGGTGCCATTGCCTACTCGGGTCGCGAAGACGGCAACACCATCCACCTGACCCCTGCCGCACTGCAACCGATTGCCTCGCTCGATGTCGCCACGGCGCTGACCGATATCGCCTTGAAAGCGCCAGACAACCAGACCCTGGAAGTCGCCGGGCCGGATCGCAGGCCAATCGTTGAATTCGTGAGCCAGTATCTGCAGCACATCAAAGACCCGCGCGAGGTCGTCCCGGATGACACGGTTCCTTACTTCGGTGCGCCCATCAACGATCAGTCACTGACGCCGGGAGCGAATCCGATCGTGGGCGCGACACGTTTTGAACATTGGCTGAAGAGCACATTGGCGCCCAATTGACGCTTATCGATGTTGCCCGGGCCGGCGGCCGGTTCGACTCGCCTGGCGAAGTCGAACCGGTCGTGCGGTGCATCACTCGGTGATGACGTTCAACGTCACGTCGATGTTGCCGCGGGTGGCTTTGGAGTACGGGCAGATCTCGTGGGCGCCATGCGCCAGTTTCGTTGCGACCTCGTTCGACAGGCCCGGTACGCGCAGGGTCAATCGCCCCTGGATGAAGTACGCCTGGCCGGTCTGGCCCAAATCAACTTCGATGTCTACCGCCGTGTCGGCCGGCAGTGTCACGTTCAACTCCTTGGCCACCAGGCCGACGGCGGCGCTATAGCAGGCCGACCAGGCGCCGGAGAACAATTGCTCGGCGGTCGGGTGCGGCAGAATGTTCGAAAACTGGTGCGCCGGTTTTGCGCTGCCGGGCGAGGACAGCACGATGTCGAGGTTGCCGTTGTGGCCGCGCGACGTGTTGCCGGCTGCGCTAGGGGTGGTGTGGGTTTTGCCGGTGGCCAGGACTTTTTCGATCTTGCTCATGATGAATGCTCTCAATTAGGGATTTGTTTTTCGCGTGCGCTTTTATCGCACGCGATGTTTTGACAATAATTAAACGGTGAGGACGTTCAGTGCCACATCAATATTGCCGCGTGTTGCTTTCGAGTATGGGCAGATCTGATCAGCGGTGTGCGCCAGCGTGGTGGCGATGTCGTGTGGCAGGCCAGGTACGCGCAGAGTCAAACGAGCCTGAAGGAAGTAGGCCGGGCCGGTTTGCCCCAGATCGACTTCGATGTCGACGGAGAAGTCCGCTGGCAGCACCACGTTCAAATCATTGGCCACCAGACCGACGGCTGCGGTGTAGCACGCCGACCATGCACCGGCGAACAGTTGCTCGGCAGCCGGGTGCGGCTGGGTGCCGGCAAACACATGAGCGGGTTTGGCGCTGCCGGGTGTCGACAGAGTGATGTCGAGGCTGCCGTTGTGGCCGCCGGAGGTGTTGCCGGCAGCGCTGGCGGTGGTGTGGGTTTTGCCGGTGGCCAGGACTTTTTCGATCTTGCTCATGGGGTGAATCCTCGATGTTGCGATAGGTTTGATTTAGTGTCGTATTCGATTGTGTCGCATGCGATGGATGAATATTCACGCAGATGCCGGCGATGGCGCCCTCAAGATCAACGCAACTTCCAGCCAAAAAAAATGGGCCACCCTGCAACGGATGACCCATCTCTCAAACCCCAAATGTTTACGCCGCCCCACTCCCCTGCCGCTGCCACGCCCGCGTCAACAAACCGATGACCTCGGCATCCGCAGTCTGGGAAAAATCCACGTACCAATGCCCGATCGACATAAACCAATCAGCAGTGATCGGGCACACCAACTCGTCCACCTCACCGCGCAGCGCCTCCGCCGTTTCAACCGGCGCCACCGGCACCGCGACGACAATGCGCGCCGGCGCCTGTGCGCGCACCGCGTGAATCGCCGCCCTCATCGAAGCGCCCGTCGCCAGGCCATCGTCAATCAGAATCACCACCTGATCCTTGAGCTGCACCGGCGCGCGCGTTCCGCGATACACCTGCTCACGCCGCAGCAGTTCGCGGGTTTCCCGTGCGACCACAGCATCGAACGCGGCCTGATCAATCGGGTGTGCCCGCAGCGTATGCTCATTGAGGATTTGAATACCGCCGCTGGCAATCGCGCCCATCGCCAGCTCCTGATGGGTCGGAACGCCCAGTTTGCGCACCAGCATCAGGTCGAGGCGAACGTCCAGCGCGGTCGCCACTTCATACGCCACCGGCACACCGCCACGGGGCAAGGCGAGGACGATGACATCGGGGCGATGCGCGTACTTGAGCAACGGCGCCACCAGCCGCCGACCGGCATCGGCGCGGTCTTGCAGAATGGTTGTCGATGAAGGACTCATGTGGAAAACCTCCCCAGGCGATCAAGCCTGTCGGTTTACATCACCGTCACTCTGGATTGTCAGTCCGAAGGTGGACGACAGCAAGCCCGCCGGCCTACACCGACGACTCGACTTTCTGGAGCAACTTTTGACGCAAAAAAAAAAGAGCCACCCTGTTACGGGTGGCCCTCTTTTTAAACCGGAGGTGTCCGGAAAGTTTAGCGAACGTTACAACTTAGCAAGCACTCGCAACAGCCCGCTGCGGCACCACATCGTCGTTCTGTTTTATCACTCGTTGAGTCAATGCCAGCATTGCCAGGAAACCCAGTGCAATCAACAGCGGATACGCCATCAACAGTTCAGAGAGTGAATACTTCCAGGCCAACGGGCGTCCGACACCCAGCAGGGCCGCATACATCCAGGACACCGCTGACAGCGAGCCGCAGAACAGCGCCAGCATCCGAGCGCTAAACTCGAGCTTGAGCAGCGATCCGGCCTTCTGCATAGCCGGCAACACCAGGCGATGCAACAAGATGCCGTTGTACGTCAGCAACATGACAATGATCACTTTGGCTTGAAGTTTCGGGTTCATGAAGTACTCGACTCCCTTCTCCAGGTAATCAATACCCACAATTGCAATACCGGTGACCCACAACGCAATCAATGCAACAACGACAGACGTCTGGAGACTTTCCAGATGCGCATTATCGTGTTCCGAAAACACCTTGCCCTTCAACAAGTTCTTAACCATGGCTATATCACTGGTCAACACCAAACCAATGGCAACACAACAGGCGACCAAGTGAGCATAAACAACACCCAACCGCACAAATTCCATACACTCTTTGTTTTCGACCAGACTCATAATTGTATTTATAGACACGGTACTTCTCCAACTGATTATACAGTGCGAATCATTAGTTCAGCGGGGCTCTAATCGAGTTACAGGCCCTACGAGATCCGACTGATAAAAGACAAGCCAAATCAGTGATTTGGCGCGGCTGAACCGATTAATTTGCCCGGCAAATCAAGTTCGGCTATTTGTTGGCTCCTGAATTTCAGGTAAAAAAATCCTCATTTGCATTCAATGCATATGAGGTTCGGGATCCACTTCTCTTTCTGCAGCTGCAGGGGCAGGTCATGGCGACGTGCTGAAGTATCAGAGGGCATTAAAGCAAAAATGTTCATTTTTCGTGCAAACCACCGACAAACGGTTAGTTCAGAAGAAACAACTCGCCTCGATGGATAATACCCAACTTCCCTGAAAGCCACGTGACAACTGGCCTGGTAAATTACTTGAGGCCTTAGATTCTTCCATTGGATCCATTAGTTGTTACCTCACTAACGATATCTGCAATAGAGACCAACTCGCATTCGGTGCCCCTCCAACTAAAACAGTCATACTTATTAGGGCCAGGATTGAAATAAAGGATCCAATCTACACCAGGCGTTCAATCTTCTGATGTTGCCACACTAGTTTGTAATACAACGTTTGCAATATCAGCATCCCCAAATACGCCACCGGAAACGCCATCCACACACCCTGCAACCCGAACTGCCCGTCCAGCACATACGCCATCGGCAACTGCACGCCAAGCACGCACACAATCGAAATCGCCATCGGCACCAACACCGTGCCGCTGGCCCGCATGATCCCGCCGACAATCGCCTGAAAGCCAAACACCAACAGGCTCCAGAGCATGATGTGCAACAAGTGCTCGGCCTTCGCCCGAGTCAAATCGTCCGTCAGAAACAACCCAAGCAACCAGTGCGACAACAGGTAACCCAACACCACCAACCCACCGGTCAGGCACACATTGATCAACAACCCCGTGCGCAGAATCGGCCCCATCCGCTCAATGCGCCCTGCCCCAATCGCCTGCGCCCCAAGAATCGACGCCGTGATCGCAATCGACAACGCCGGAAACTGCACATAATTGACGATCTGCGTCACCGCCCCATACGCCGCCGTCGCCTGCGACCCGTGCTGATTCACCAGCGCCAGAATCACCAACTCCGACACCGACAACACCACCATCTGCAACCCGGTCGGCAAACCAATGCGCAACACCTTGCCGAGAATCACCCGATCCAGGCGCATCGCCGCAAACATCTCCCGATCCGGCGCCAACGGATGCCCCCGCCGAATCAACCGCCACGCCAGCCACCCCATCGCCGACAAATTCCCCACCAACCC
>NZ_JAGYFX010000083.1:0-26203 GCF_019946615.1 Pseudomonas sp. BF-R-01 | reverse complement strand
ATGGCAGTGGGTCAATCAGCATTAATTTTGACTGACCCACTGCCATCGCGAGCAGGCTCGCTCCCACAGGGTTATCCACTCGTCACAAATCCTCGGCGGCAGGTCCATGGAAACTTATCCCCTTTCTGACCAAATGACGGCATTCGTCGAAAAAACCGTCAGCTTCAACGCCACCGACACCAGCCTCGCCGGACTGCGCCAGGCCTACAGCGAGATGTGCCGGGCGTTCACCCCGCCGCGTCCCGCCGGGCTATACGTAGTGGATTTTGTATTGGCCGGTGTACCGATTCGGTCCTATCAGCCCGCAGCTTTGCCATCGACCGACGGTAGCCCGTGCATTGTGTATCTGCACGGCGGCGGTTGGGTGGTGGGGGATCTGGATTCCCACGACTTCATCTGCGCCGAGCTGGCGTCGACGCTCGGCGTGTTGGTGATCGCGGTCGATTATCGTCTGGCGCCGGAGCATCCGTTTCCAGCGGCGTTCGATGACTGCCTGAAGGTCTGGCGAGCGCTGCGCTCCGGGCCGTTTCAACTGGACCCCGCACGTACGCTGGTGGCCGGCGACAGCGCCGGTGGCAATCTCGCCGCCGCGCTGTGCCTGGCACTGCGCGATGCGGGTGAGCCACTGCCGGCGGCGCAAGTGCTGATCTATCCCGGCCTCGGTGGCGATCACCGTTTGCCTTCACGCAGTGAATGCAGCGACGCGCCTCTGCTCAGCAGCAGTGACGTAGATTGTTATCACGCCTTGTATTTGCGCGGCACTCAAACGCCTGGCACCTATGCCATGCCGTTGCTCGCCGGGGATTTGCGCGGATTGCCGCCGGCATTGATCGCGGTGGCGCAATTCGACCCGCTACGCGATGACGGCGTGCTGTACGCCGAGCGCCTGAACGCTGCGGGCGTGGCCGCGACGCTTTATTACGGGGAAGGGCTGGTTCATGGCTGTCTGCGGGCGCGGGGTCAGGTCGCGGAGGTCGATGCGCTCTACGAAACGCTGCTCGGCTATTTGGCAAAAAAACGGGTGGCAAAACTCTGACTCTGCATGGACATGCTCATTGACGTAAATCGGGTTTATGATGCCCAACGGCAGAATAATAGAAGTCCCCCCAGGGATGACCTCGACCCCTTACGGAGCGCGCAATGCAGACTTTGTACCCGCAGATCAAACCCCACGCCCGGCACGATCTGGCTGTCGATGAAACCCACACCCTGTATGTAGACGAAAGCGGTTCACCGGAAGGTTTGCCGGTGGTGTTCATCCACGGCGGCCCCGGTGCCGGGTGTGATGCACAGAGTCGCTGCTTTTTTGATCCGAACCTGTATCGCATTGTCACCTTCGACCAGCGCGGTTGTGGTCGCTCCACGCCCCACGCCAGCCTGGAAAACAACACCACCTGGGATCTGGTCGCCGACCTTGAGCGGATTCGCCAGCATCTGGGCATCGATAAATGGGTGCTGTTCGGCGGCTCGTGGGGCTCGACCCTGGCGCTGGCCTACGCGCAAACCCATCCGGAGCGTGTGCACGGTCTGATCCTGCGCGGGATTTTTCTCTGCCGTCCGCAGGAAATCGAGTGGTTCTATCAGGCGGGCGCCAGTCGTCTGTTCCCTGATTACTGGCAAGACTACATTGCGCCGATCCCGCTGGATGAGCGCGAAGACTTGCTCGGCGCTTTCCACAAGCGCCTGACCGGCAACGATCAGATCGCCCAGATGCACGCGGCCAAAGCCTGGTCCACCTGGGAAGGGCGGACCGCGACCTTGCGTCCGAACCCGCTGGTGGTCGATCGTTTCTCCGAGCCGCAACGGGCGTTGTCCATCGCGCGCATCGAATGTCACTACTTCACCAACAATGCGTTCCTTGAGCCGAATCAGTTGATCCGCGACATGGGCAAGATCGCCCATCTGCCGGGCGTGATCGTTCACGGTCGCTACGACGTGATTTGCCCGCTGGATAACGCCTGGGAACTGCATCAGAACTGGCCGAACAGTGAACTGCAGGTCATCCGTGATGCCGGGCATGCCGCCTCCGAACCCGGCATTACCGATGCCTTGGTGCGCGCCGCCGATCAGATGGCCCGGCGCCTGCTCGACCTGTCCCCAGCAGAAGCATGAAGGGCCTGTTGCAGCGCGTGCGTGGCGCGCGCGTCGAGGTAGCGGGGGAGGTGGTCGGTGCCGTCGATCAGGGTTTGCTGGTACTGGTGGCGGTCGAGCCCGAGGACACTCGGGCCAGTGCCGACAAACTTCTGCATAAGCTGCTTAACTATCGTGTGTTCAGTGACGCCGAGGGCAAGATGAATCTGTCCCTGGCGGATGTCGGGGGCGGGTTGCTGCTGGTCTCTCAGTTCACCCTGGCCGCCGACACCAAAAACGGGTTGCGCCCGAGTTTTTCAACCGCTGCCCCTCCGGCGCTGGGCGAGGAGCTTTTCGACTATCTATTAGAGAAAGCGAAACAGGTGCATGGCACAGTGGCATCAGGTAGATTCGGCGCGGATATGCAGGTGCACCTGGTCAATGATGGCCCGGTAACCTTCCTGTTACAGACCTGAAAGCGCTTGAAACAAGTTTTTAAGCGCTTTTTCACTGAAAACAGGGGTTTTTCGCGAGAAATACTTTGTTGCGCCTGATGCGTTGTAACGCGGCCTACTAGATAATCGCGCGCTACGGGGATCAGCGTTCGTTGGTCCGTTTTGACTTAGGTAGAGACTTGTCCTGGGCCTGTTGGGGAATCATTTAGCCCCATAGGAGTCGGAACAATGCTCGCCAACTTGGCAAGAGTGGTTTGTAGGGACGGGTTTTTCATCCCGTTTACCTCACAGGCCCTTTAACTGGCCGTTGGTTTTTTGATCTGTTTTCGGCGAGGGTTGCTCGTGATTGTTAGTCCCTGTAATGCACCAAGATTGTCAGCCAAACGGCTACGAAGCGCACTGGTAGCGGGCTCTGCACTGCTCTGCCTGTTCGGCGCCGGCCAGCTTTGGGCATTCAATCTGGATGATGTATCGGTCAAGGCAAAAGAGCTGGCCGGGCAGAAATTCGAAGCCCCGCGCAGTAACCTGCCGAACGAATTCCGTGAGATGAAATTCGCGGACTATCAGAAAATTCGTTTCCTGACCGAAAAAGCCGAATGGGCCGATCAGAAAACCCCGTTCAAGCTTTCGTTCTATCACCAGGGTATGCATTTCGATACTCCGGTGAAAATCAACGAAATCACGGCCAACACCGTCGAAGAGATCAAATACGACCCGTCTCGTTTCGATTTCGGCGACCTGAAATTCGATCCTAAAGCCACCGAACAACTGGGTTATGCCGGTTTCCGTGTGCTGTACCCGATCAACAAGGCCGACAAGCAAGACGAAATCATGACCATGCTCGGCGCGAGTTACTTCCGCGTTGTCGGCAAGGGTCACACGTATGGCTTGTCCGCTCGCGGCCTGGCAATCGATACCGCGTTGCCGTCCGGCGAAGAGTTCCCGCGTTTCCGTGAGTTCTGGATTCAACAGCCGAAGCCGGGCGACAAGCACCTGGTAATCTTCGCGCTGCTGGATTCGCCACGCGCCACCGGTGCCTATCGCCTGACCCTGCGTCCGGGCAGCGACACCATTGTCGACGTCAAGGCGCAGATGTTCCTGCGTGACAAGGTCACCAAGCTTGGCGTTGCGCCGCTGACCAGCATGTTCCTGTTCGGCGCCAACCAGCCGTCGAAAGTGCTGAACTACCGCCGCGAACTGCACGATTCCAGCGGCCTGTCGATCCATGCCGGCAACGGCGAGTGGATCTGGCGTCCGCTGAACAACCCGAAACACTTGGCGGTGAGCAACTTCTCGATCGAGAACCCGCGCGGTTTCGGCTTGCTGCAACGTGGCCGTGACTTCAGCCACTACGAAGACCTCGACGACCGCTACGACAAGCGCCCAAGTGCCTGGATCGAGCCAAAAGGCGATTGGGGCAAGGGTTCTGTCGACCTGGTCGAAATTCCGACTGCCGATGAAACCAACGACAACATCGTTGCCTTCTGGAGCCCGGAAAAACTGCCTGAGCCAGGTCAGCCGCTGGAATTCGGCTACCGCCTGCACTGGACCATGGACGAAGCGGCGATTCACGCACCGGACAGCGCCTGGGTCAAACAGACCTTGCGCTCTACCGGCGACGTCAAGCAGTCCAACCTGATTCGTCAGCCGGACGGCAGCGTTGCCTATCTGGTGGATTTCGAAGGCCCGTCCCTGGCAGCGTTGCCGGCCGATACAGACGTTCGCAGCCAGGTCAGCGTGGGTGATAATGCCGAACTGGTCGAGAACAGCGTGCGCTACAACCCTGAAACCAAGGGCTGGCGCCTGACCCTGCGCATGAAGATCAAGGATCCGGGCAAGTCCACCGAGATGCGTGCCGCACTGGTGCAGAACATCGTGCCTGCCGATCTGGCCAAGACTTCGATCCCATCGTCCACCTCTTCCGTTGCCAAGGCCGACAAAGTGGCCGCCAAGCAAGCGGAGAAAGCGGACAAGGACGCGAAGGCCGCCGAGGCCAAGCAGGCCGAAGCCAAGCCAGTTGCAGATGCCAAGGACAAGGCGAACAACAAAGACGCCAAGCAGCCTGTCGCTGCCGACGCGGCCCCAGCCACACCGGAATCGGCACCGACTGAAGAAGTCCTGACCGAGACCTGGAGCTATCAGTTGCCTGCCGATGAGTAATTCTCAAGTCCAGCCAGAAACTCTTGCCGAGTATCTGGCGCATCTGCCGATGACCGACGAGCAGCGCGCGGAACTCGCGGGCTGCAAGTCGTTCAGCGAACTTCACGAGCGTCTGTCGTCCTCGACGTTCGATGCACCGGTCGAGGCTGCTCAAGCCTCGGTCGGCCGTCGCTTGACCCTGAGCACCGCTGAAGAGCTGGAAGAAGCGGAAATGCTGGTGCTCGACGCCAGCGGTCGTGTTTGCCTCAAGGCAACCCCGCCGATCCGCCGGACCAAAGTCGTGCCGGAGCCGTGGCGCACCAACATTCTGGTGCGTGGCTGGCGGCGTCTGACCGGTCGCACCAACCCGCCGGCTCCGCCGAAAGACGAGAACGTGCTGCCGGCGGCCCGCTGGCGCACCGTGGGTTCGATCCGCCGTTACATCTTGCTGGTACTGATGCTCGGTCAAACCATCGTTGCCGGCTGGTACATGAAAGGCATCATGCCGTACCAGGGTTGGTCGTTCGTCGACCTCAACGAAGTGCTGCATCAGCCGCTCCTGCAAACCGTCACGCAAGTGCTGCCGTATGCGCTGCAGACCACCATCCTGATCATGTTCGGGATTCTGTTCTGCTGGGTCTCGGCCGGTTTCTGGACCGCGCTGATGGGCTTCCTCGAGTTGCTCACCGGTCACGATAAATACCGCATCTCCGGTAAAAGTGCCGGCAACGAGCCGATCCCCAAAGACGCGCGCACCGCACTGGTGATGCCGATCTGCAACGAAGACGTGCCACGGGTGTTTGCCGGTCTGCGCGCGACGTTCGAGTCGGTCGCTGCCACAGGTGACCTGGACCGTTTCGACTTCTTCGTCCTCAGCGACAGTAACGATGCCGACATCTGCGTCGCCGAGCAGCAGGCCTGGCTGGACGTCTGCCGCGAAGCCAAGGGTTTCGGCAAGATCTTCTATCGCCGCCGTCGCCGTCGCGTAAAACGCAAAAGCGGCAACCTCGACGACTTCTGCCGTCGCTGGGGCGGTGACTACAAGTACATGGTTGTGCTCGACGCTGACTCCGTGATGAGCGGCGAATGCCTGACCAGTCTGGTGCGCCTGATGGAAGCCACGCCGGACGCCGGGATCATCCAGACCGCGCCGCGTGCGTCGGGCATGGACACTCTTTATGCGCGCATGCAGCAGTTTGCGACCCGCGTGTACGGTCCGCTGTTCACCGCCGGTCTGCACTTCTGGCAGTTGGGCGAATCGCACTACTGGGGCCACAACGCGATTATCCGCATGAAGCCGTTCATCGAGCACTGCGCCCTGGCGCCGTTGCCCGGTAAAGGCGCGTTCGCCGGCGCGATTCTGTCCCACGACTTCGTTGAAGCAGCGCTGATGCGCCGTGCCGGTTGGGGCGTGTGGATTGCCTACGACTTGCCAGGCAGCTACGAAGAGTTGCCGCCGAACCTGCTGGACGAACTCAAGCGTGACCGTCGCTGGTGCCACGGTAACCTGATGAACTTCCGCCTGTTCCTGGTCAAGGGCATGCACCCGGTTCACCGTGCGGTGTTCCTCACCGGCGTGATGTCTTACCTGTCGGCGCCGTTGTGGTTCTTCTTCCTCGTGCTGTCGACGGCGCTGCTGGCGGTCAACACGCTGATGGAGCCGCAGTACTTCCTTGAACCGCGTCAGCTTTACCCGCTGTGGCCACAATGGCACCCGGACAAGGCCATCGCGCTGTTCTCGACCACTATCGTGCTGCTGTTCCTGCCGAAGCTGTTGAGCATCATCCTGATCTGGGCCAAGGGCGCGAAAGAGTTCGGTGGCAAGTTCAAGGTGACCCTGTCGATGCTGCTGGAGATGTTGTTCTCCATGTTGCTGGCGCCGGTGCGGATGATTTTCCACACCCGTTTCGTACTCGCCGCGTTCCTCGGCTGGGCCGCGACCTGGAACTCGCCGCAACGTGACGACGACTCCACGCCATGGAGCGAAGCGGTCAAGCGCCACGGTCCGCAAACCCTGCTGGGCTTCTTCTGGGCCCTGTTGGTGATCTGGCTGAACCCGAGCTTCCTCTGGTGGCTGGTGCCGATCGTCGGTTCGTTGATGCTGTCGATCCCGGTTTCCGTGATCTCCAGCCGTGTTGGCCTGGGCCTGAAGTCCCGTGACGAGAGCCTGTTCCTGATCCCTGAGGAATACAATCCGCCACAGGCGTTGCTGGCAACTGACCAGTACACCCATGAAAACCGTTGGCATGCGCTGAAAGACGGCTTCATCCGGTCGGTGGTTGATCCACAGCAGAACGCTTTGGCGTGCTCGCTGGCGACATCGCGCCACGGTCAGGCCGAGCCAATCGAATGGCTGCGGATCGAACGAGTTCGCCATGCATTGAAAGTCGGGCCTGACGGTCTGAACAACAATGAGCGTGTACAACTACTGAGCGACCCGGTAGCACTGGCTCGTTTGCATGAGCAGGTCTGGAGCGAAGGTCATCCCGAGTGGCTGGAAGCCTGGCGCAAATCGGTGAAATCCGATCCCCATGCGCCGTTGCTGCCGCTCAAGCCGCTGAGTGCACAACCGCAGTTGGCATAACAAAGAGAACCCCGCGAAAGCGGGGTTTTTTTTGCCTCATCGTTCCCAAACACTTGTGCAAACGAGCGAGTACGTTAGCATCCGTCCCCGAATTGGTGCGCCCGGATAATTTTTGTCCGTATCGATGCGTTTCCTGAGGGGAGCCGCCGTTTGCGCGCCTCATAACGCACTGGTTTTGGGGACATGAAGATGAAGAAGTATCTCTCGATGCTGCTGGTCGGCGTCACGGCATTGGTTGCAGTCAGCACGGCGCAGGCCGGTGCCATCGATGACGCGGTCAAGCGCGGCACGTTGAAAGTCGGCATGGACCCGACCTACATGCCGTTCGAAATGACCAACAAGCGCGGCGAGATCATCGGCTTCGAAGTCGACATCCTCAAAGCCATGACCAAGGCCATGGGCGTCAAGCTGGAGCTGGTGTCCACCGGCTACGACGGCATTATCCCGGCCCTGCTCACTGACAAGTTCGACATGATCGGCAGCGGCATGACGCTGACCCAGGAACGCAACCTGCGCCTGAACTTCAGCGAACCGTTCATCGTGGTCGGCCAGACGCTGCTGATTCGCAAAGAGCTGGAAGGCACCATCAAGTCCTACAAAGACCTGAACACCGCCGACTACCGCATCACCTCCAAGCTCGGCACCACCGGTGAGATGGTCGCCAAGAAGCTGATCTCCAAAGCCAAGTACCACGGCTACGACAACGAGCAGGAAGCAGTGCTCGACGTGGTCAACGGCAAGGCTGACGCCTTCATCTACGACGCGCCTTACAACGTCGTGGCGGTGAACAAGGTCGGCAACGGCAAACTGGTGTTCCTCGACAAGCCGTTCACCTACGAGCCGCTGGCCTTTGGTCTGAAGAAGGGTGACTACGACAGCATCAACTTCATCAACAACTTCCTGCACCAGATCCACGAAGACGGCACCTACGATCGCATCCATGACAAGTGGTTCAAAGACACCGCTTGGTTGAAGGATATGGAATAAGGCCCGGTCAGATAGACCGCGTCGCTCCCATTCGCGGGCAAGCCTCGCTCCTACAGGATATGACTTTGTAGGAGCGAGGCTTGCCCGCGAAGGCGGCCTCCCTGGCGACATAGAATCCGGAACCTGCAATGAAACAGAAAAAAGCCCAATGGCCCTGGCACGTGTTGACCGTGCTGGTGCTGATCGGCCTGGCCGGCGCGTTGTATTACGCCACCTCGCTGATGTCCTACGAATGGCGCTGGAACCGCGTCCCGCAGTACTTCGCCTACCACGCCGAAGAGTCCCAACGCGCCGCCGACATCTCCACCGTCAGCGAACTGGTGCGCAAAGGCGACAAGGCTGAAGTCACGTTGCGCAACGACGCGGGTGACGAGCAGCGCGTGACCGTCGACGACAACAGCCTGCAAGTCGCCCAAGGCGATGATGTGGCCGAAGGCGACGTGATCGGCGTGACTCGCCATTGGGCCGCCGGACCGCTGATGTGGGGTCTCTGGACCACCTTGTGGTTGTCCGTGGTGTCTGGCGTGCTCGGCTTGCTGATCGGCCTCGCCACGGGCTTGTGCCGTCTCTCGAACAATCCGACCCTGCGCGACCTCTCGACGATTTACGTCGAACTGGTGCGCGGTACGCCGCTGCTGGTGCAGATTTTCATTTTCTACTTCTTCATCGGCACCGTGATGAACCTGTCCCGGGAGTTCGCCGGGATCGCCGCACTGTCGCTGTTCACCGGTGCCTACGTGGCGGAAATCATCCGCTCCGGCGTGCAATCCATCGCCCGTGGCCAGAACGAAGCTGCGCGTTCCCTGGGCTTGAGCGCGGGTCAGTCGATGCGCCACGTGGTGCTGCCGCAAGCGTTCAAACGCGTCCTGCCGCCGCTCGCCGGGCAGTTCATCAGCCTGGTCAAGGACACCTCGCTGGTGTCGGTGATTGCGATTACCGAGCTGTTGAAAAGCGGTCGCGAAGTGATCACCACCTCGTTTTCGCCATTCGAAATCCTGTTCTGCGTGGCTGGCCTGTATTTGTTGATCAACCTGCCGCTGTCGAAAATCGCCAGCCGGCTTGAGCGGAGGCTCGCGCAAAGTGATTGAAGTCCGCGATCTGGTAAAAGTCTTCGACACTCGCGGCCACGTGGTGCGCGCGGTGGATAACGTCTCCACCCAGGTGGCGAAGGGCGAAGTATTGGTGGTGATCGGTCCGTCCGGCTCCGGCAAATCGACCTTCCTGCGCTGCCTCAATGGCCTGGAAGAGTTCGACTCGGGCTCGGTGAGTATCGACGGCCTGCAACTGGCCGATCCGAAAACCGACGTGAATGCCTACCGCCGGGAAGTCGGCATGGTGTTCCAGCATTTCAACCTGTTCCCGCACATGACCGTGCTGGAAAACCTCTGCCTCGCCCAGAAAGTCGTGCGCAAGCGCGGCAAGAAGGAGCGTGAAGCCAAGGCCTTGGCATTGCTGGAAAAGGTAGGCATTGCGCAGAAGGCCAACGAGTTTCCGTCACGCCTGTCCGGCGGTCAGCAGCAGCGCGTGGCGATTGCACGGGCATTGGCCATGGAGCCGAAGGTCATGTTGTTCGATGAACCGACCTCGGCGCTCGATCCGGAAATGGTCGGCGAAGTGCTGGATGTGATGAAAACCCTGGCCGTGGAAGGCATGACCATGGTCTGCGTGACCCACGAAATGGGCTTTGCGCGGGAAGTGGCGGATCGGGTGCTGTTTTTCGATCACGGCAAATTGCTGGAAGACGCCTCGCCAGCCGAGTTCTTCGATGCGCCGAAGGATCCGCGGGCGCAGGCCTTCCTTCGTCAGGTCCTCTGACGCCTTCGCGGGCAAGCCTCGCTCCTACAGGGATCTGCGATTAACTGTAGGAGCGAGGCTTGCCCGCGAAGGGGGGCGACTCGGTTTTAAACCTTGAACCTGCCCACCAGCATCTGCAAATGCGTCCCCAGCCGCGCCAGCTCAACGCTGGACGCCGCGGTCTCTTCACTGGCTGCCGAGGTCTGCTCGGACACATCGCGCACGTTCAGCACGCTGCGATTGATCTCTTCCGCCACCGCGCTTTGCTGTTCGGCAGCGGCGGCAATCTGCTGGTTCATCGACTGAATCGCCGACACGGTGCGGGTGATGCTTTCCAGCGAGCCACCGGCGCGGCGGGTCAGTTCGACGCTGCTGTCGGTCAGGGTGCGGCTGTTGTCCATGATGGTCGCGACTTGCTGGGTGCCGCTCTGCAGGCCGACGATCAGCTCTTCGATTTCTTCGGTGGACTTCTGGGTGCGCTGCGCCAGGCTGCGCACTTCGTCGGCGACCACCGCAAAACCACGTCCGGCTTCACCGGCGCGAGCGGCTTCAATGGCCGCGTTGAGCGCCAGCAGGTTGGTTTGCTGAGCCACGGATTTGATCACGTCGAGCACACTGCCGATCTTGTCGCTTTCGCGTTTGAGATGCCCCATGGCGTCGGTGGAGTTGCCGACTTCCTTGGCCAGGCGTTCGATTTGAGCGATCGCTTCGCCTACCACCTTGTCGCCTTCGCGGGCCTGCTGATCGGCGGCGAGCGCGGCTTCGGAGGCTTCTTCGGCGTTACGTGCGACTTCCTGCACCGTGGCGGTCATTTCGTTCATCGCGGTCGCCACCTGGTCGGTCTCGACCTTCTGGCTGTTGACGCCGGCGCTGGTCTGCTCGGTGACTGCGGACAGTTCTTCGGCGGCGCTGGCGATTTGCGTGACGCCATCGCTGATGCCGCCGATCAATTCGCGCAGGCCCAGGGTCATGCTTTGCATCGCCCGCTGGAGCTGACCGAGTTCGTCCTGACGCTCGGAAACGAGGTTCTGGGTCAGGTCGCCGGCGGCAATGCGCTCGGCCACTTTCAGCGTCTGGCCCAGCGGAACGACGATCTGCCGGGTGATGGCCCATGCCGCGAACAGGCCGAAGACCAGCGCCAGGGCGGTGGCCAGCAACAGCATGTTCTTGGCGTGTGCGGCGTCAGTGTCACGGATGACGGTTTGCGAGGCGGTGAGCTTTTTGCTGACGTCGAACAGGATGTCGCCTTGAGCGGCCATGCGTTTCAGCGCGGCGGCGCTGGCGACCTGGGAGTCACGGAACTGGCTGACGGCGGCGCGGTAGGCTTTGAGTGAATCGCTGGCCTGTTGCAGGTTGGCGATGTGCTGTTCCGGCAATCTGGACGGCAGGCTTTCGAGGTTTTTCAACGCATTGTCGATGGCGTCCAGCGCCGGTTGTTCGGCTTCGGTCTTGCCGCTGTAGGTATAGCCGCGCACCTGGAAGCGAGCTTGCTGGATCAGTTTGCTCAGGTCGATAACGCTGTTGAAATCGGCGACGCTGTCGCCTTGCAGCAAGGATTTCTCGACTTCACCCACGCGCGCCACGGCGTTATCGGCCGTGGCGCCGAGTTTGCTGCGAGCATCTTCGCGGTTGGCGCCGGCCTGGGTCATGGCGGCGAAGGCTTGTTTGTACTCGCTGACTGCGGCCAGTTGCTGATCGACCATGGCTGCGTCGGCAGGTTGCTCGATCAGTGTGCGGGCGGTTTTCAAACCGGTGTCGAGTTGGCCGAGCAGGTCGTTGACGGCGCCAGGGCCTTGTTCGCCACGGCGCATTTCGTAGTCCAGGCGGGCCAGGCGCAGGTCTTTGGTCAGTTCATTGAGGCTGGCAATAAACCCGAGCTTGTCGCCGCGATTCACCACGTCACTCAGGCCGGTCCAGCCCGTGACGGTGATCAACAATGTCAGCAGCAGCACCAGACCGAAGCCGACACCCAGTTTGCGATTGACGCTGACGTTCCCCAGTTTCTCGGCTAGCCATCGGTACATGCTGCAACTCCCACGGACCACAAGTTGGTTTTATGGGAACTGTATCGGCAGGCGGTCAGGATTCTGTAGGAGCGTAATGGCTAGAAGAGGCGGGCGAGCAGCGCGGTGACGGCGGTTTCGACGCGCAGGATACGCTCGCCGAGCTGCACCGGTTGCAGGCCGGACTTGGCCAGCAGGTCGATTTCGTAGGGGATCCAGCCGCCTTCCGGGCCGATAGCCAACGTGACCGGTTCGTCGAGGCCACGGGGGCAGGGCGGGTAGTTGCCCGGATGGCCGACCAGGCCGAGGGTGCCTTCGGCAATCGCTGGTAGTCGATCTTCGACAAACGGCTTGAAGCGTTTCTCGATGACAATTTCAGGCAACACGCTGTCCCGAGCCTGCTCGAGGCCGAGGATCAGTTGCTCGCGAATCGCTTCCGGTTCCAGGAACGGGGTCTGCCAGAAGCTCTTCTCGACGCGATAGCTGTTCACCAGCACGATCCGTGGCACACCCATGGCTGCCACGGTCTGAAACACCCGGCGCAGCATTTTTGGGCGTGGCAGGGCCAGCACCAGGGTCAGCGGCAGCTTGGTCGGTGGCGGTTGGTCGAGGGTGACGCGCAGTTCGGCTTCATCGGCGTCCAGGCGCAGTACTTCGGCCGAGCCCATCAAACCGCCGATACGCCCGACGCGCATGCTGTCACCCACCTCACAGCGATGGACTTCCTGCATGTGCGTCAACCGCCGATCACGCAGGATCACCCGGTCGGCCGCAATGAAATCGGCCTCTTCGAGGAGCAGCAGGTTCACGCTTGGGTCGCTGGCGGCTGGTCGTTGTGATCGTCAACCGGTTGGTCGTCCGGATGGTCGCCGCGCTTGCTGATCAGGCCGCCGAACAGGATGCCGATTTCAAACAGCAGCCACATCGGTACGGCCAGCAGCGTCTGCGAGAAGATGTCCGGCGGCGTCAGGATCATACCGACCACGAAGCAGCCGATGATCACGTACGGGCGGATTTTCTTCAGGTATTTGACGTCGACTACGCCGATCCACACCAGCAGCACCACGGCCACCGGAATCTCGAACGCCACGCCGAAGGCGAAGAACAGCGTCATGACGAAATCGAGGTAGCTGCTGATGTCGGTCATCATTTCCACGCCGGCCGGGGTGGCGGCGGCGAAGAATTTGAAGATCAGCGGGAATACCAGGTAATAGGCGAATGCCATGCCGGCATAAAACAGCATGATGCTCGATACCAGCAACGGCACCGCGATGCGTTTTTCATGCTTGTACAGGCCCGGCGCAATGAAACCCCAGATCTGATGCAGGATCACCGGGATCGCCAGGAACAGCGACACCATCATGGTCAGCTTCAGTGGCGTCAGGAACGGCGACGACACGTCGGTGGCGATCATCGTCGCGCCCACTGGCAGATACTGGCGCAGCGGCGTGGAGACGAAGGTGTAGATCTGCTGGGTGAACGCAAACAGCCCGGCGAAGATGATGAAGATCGCCGCTACGCAGCGCAGCAGACGGGTACGCAACTCGGTGAGGTGCGAAACCAGCGGCATGTGCTGGTCGTTTTCTGGGAGATCGCTCATGAGGCTCGCGGCGGCAAAGTGGTGTCGTGAGGAGCCGGCGTTGTCGGCACGGCGGCAGGAGCAACGGGTTCTGCATGCGCCACGACCGGCGCCGCTTCAACCGCTTCCACCGCTTTCACGGTTTCCGTCGGCGCAGCAGCAGGCGCGGATTCTGTCGTCGATGCATGGATCGTCTGCTCCGCCACCGGCTGAACCGGAGTGGCTTCCTGCTGGGTCGGCGTGAAAATCTTCCGCGCCTCCTGTTCCAGCGACAGAATGTGCTCGTTGTGCAGTTGCCGACGAATCTCGTCGGCACCGATTTCACGCTCAACTTCCTGTTTGATCGCATTGAAGCTGCGCTTCAGGCGACCGACCCACAGGCCGGCGGTGCGCGCAGCACCCGGCAGACGCTCGGGGCCCAGCACCAGCAGGGCCACGAGGCCGACGAGCAGCAGTTCAGAGAAGCTGATACCAAACATTAGTCAGTGCTCACACGTCTTTGCGGATCGGCTCTTCGACTTTTTGCGCCTGCACGTCGATGGTGTGCGGCTGGTTCACGGACTGGGTGGTCTGTGGCTGAACAGGTGGAACCGGTTGGGCCGCTGCCGGATCGGCGGGTTTTTCGTCGTCGTTCATGGCTTTCTTGAAGCCCTTGATCGATTCGCCGACGTCAGTGCCGAGGTTTTTCAGTTTCTTGGTGCCGAACACCAGCACGACAACAACCAGGATGACGATCCAGTGTTTCCAGTCAAAAATGCCCATGTTGCTGCTCCTCTCTAATAGTTGTTCAGGCGGACGGGCGCGAGGCTTTCTCTGCGTGTCCGGACAGACCGAAACGACGGTCCAGTTCATCGAGTACAGCCTGTGGATGCTGCCCCAGTTGGGCGAGCATGACCATGCTGTGGAACCACAAATCGGCGGTCTCGTAGATCACATCGCTGCAGTCGCCGCTGATGGCGGCATCCTTGGCGGCAATGATGGTTTCGACCGACTCTTCGCCGACTTTTTCCAGAATCTTGTTCAAGCCCTTGTGGTACAGGCTGGCGACGTACGAGCTGTCGGCGGCGGCGCCTTTGCGCGCTTCCAGTACCTCGGCCAGTCGGGTCAGAGTGTCACTCATGTGTGTGTCCTGCGGAATAGATGGCGTGCGGGTCTTTGAGAACCGGGTCGACGGTTTTCCAGTCGCCGTTCTCGAAGACGCGATAGAAGCAGCTCTGCCGACCGGTATGGCAGGCGATGTCGCCGATCTGCTCGACCATCAGGATGATCACGTCGGCGTCGCAGTCCAGGCGCATCTCATGCAGGGTCTGCACGTGGCCGGACTCTTCGCCCTTGCGCCACAACTTGCCACGGGAACGTGACCAGTAGATGGCGCGGTTTTCGACAGCGGTCAGTTCCAGCGCTTCGCGGTTCATCCAGGCCATCATCAGGACGCGCCCGGTCTTGTGATCCTGGGCGATTGCCGGCACCAGGCCGTCGGCGTCCCACTTGATCTCGTCCAGCCAGTTTTTCATCTTCGACTCCGACAGCGGGCTCCGCACTACATGAGCAGAGTCCAACGTTCAAACAGTGTGCCAGTGGATCACACAACTGGCTATCGGCGAACGACCAGATACAAGCCGACGGCCATCATGATTCCTGCCGGCCAGTAGGCCAGTTCGTTCAACGGCCCGCCCATGGCCAGTATTGCGCCGCCGGCCAGGTGCGCGGTACCGAGCAGGCGCAGGAACCAGTCGTCCCGGCGTCGATGCCACGATGGCGGCGGGTCGTAAGCGTGGGGCTGCGACATGCGTTCGAGCAGGTCGCGCGCCATGTTGGCCAGGTGCGGCAGTTGTTCGAACTGGTTCTGCACGTTGCCGAGCAAGGCTTTGGGGCTGACGCGCTCGCGCATCCAGCGTTCGAGGAACGGCTGGGCGGTGTTCCACAGATCGAGGTCCGGGTATAGCTGGCGGCCCAGGCCTTCGATGTTCAACAGGGTTTTTTGCAGCAGCACGAGCTGTGGCTGCACTTCCATGTTGAAGCGTCGAGCGGTCTGGAACAGGCGCATCAGCACCTGACCGAAGGAAATATCTTTTAACGGTTTTTCGAAGATAGGCTCGCAAACGGTACGGATCGCCGCTTCGAATTCGTTGAGTTTGGTTTCCGCCGGTACCCAGCCCGAGTCGATGTGCAGTTGCGCCACACGCCGGTAATCGCGTTTGAAGAACGCGAACAGGTTGCGCGCCAGATAATCCTGGTCTTCCGGGGTCAGGCTGCCGACGATGCCGCAGTCGATCGCAATGTACTGCGGGCTCCACGGGTTGACGGTGCTGACGAAGATGTTGCCCGGGTGCATGTCGGCGTGGAAGAAACTGTCGCGGAACACTTGGGTGAAAAAGATCTCGACGCCGCGCTCGGCGAGCATTTTCATGTCGGTGCGCTGGTCGGCCAGGGTTGCGAGGTCGGTGACCTGAATGCCGTAGATGCGCTCCATCACCAGCACTTTCGGCCGGCACCAGTCCCAATAGACTTGTGGCACGTACAGCAGCGGCGAACCGTCGAAATTACGCTTCAACTGGCTGGCGTTGGCCGCCTCGCGCAACAGGTCGAGTTCGTCGTAGATGGTTTTTTCATAGTCGCTGACCACGTCCACCGGGTGCAGCAGACGCGCGTCGGCGGAGAGTTTTTCCGCTGCGCGGGCGAGGATGAACAACCACGCCAGGTCTTGCGCGATGATCGGTTTCAGGCCGGGGCGGATGACTTTGACGACAACCTCTTCACCGGTTTTCAACTGCGCGGCGTGCACCTGCGCCACCGAAGCCGAGGCCAGCGGTTCGACGTCGAAACGGCTGAACACTTCACTGATCTTTTTGCCGAGCTGTTCTTCGATCAGCTTGACCGACACTTGCGAATCGAACGGCGGCACGCGGTCCTGCAGCTTCATCAGCTCATCGGCGATGTCTTCCGGCAGCAGGTCGCGGCGGGTGGACAGGATCTGCCCGAACTTGATGAAGATCGGCCCCAGGTCCTGCAGCGCCAGGCGCAATCGCGCGCCACGGCTCAGGTCCAGCGGCTTGCGCGGGAACCAGCGCCACGGCAAGGCGTAGCGCAGCGCCAGCAGAAACCACGGCAGCGGCAGGGCGAACAGCAGGTCATCGAGGCGGTAGCGAATCACAACGCGCTGGATGCGCAACAAACGGCGGACGGCAAGCAGCTTCATGCGTTATCGCTTGGGTCGAGGGATCGGGAAAGGCGCTCGAAACGCGCCTCGAGACGTTCCAGATCGAGTTTGATCTGGTCCAGTTCACTGAATCGGGCTTCGGCTTCGCGCTGACCGACGAGGGTGCGCGATTCTTCGGCCAGGTATTCGCCCAGGTTCTGACCCAGGCTGGCAAATCCTTGCTGATACCAGCGTGCGCGACTGCGCAGGTGACCGCCGACCAGTTGCGTGGCCACAGGTCCCAGCCAGCGCGAAAGTTCGTATTCCCAGTCCAGCTCCAGGTCCTGGAGGATCGCGGCCAGTTCCAGCAGCACGCCGCTGTCGCCGTCGAGTTCGACTTCAGGGGCATGCAAAACCGAGGTCTTGTCCTTGCTCATCGCCAGTTTCAACAGGCTGGAAGCCGGTGCACACAAGGTGCAGTCGGCGCCGGTTTCCCAGTGGGTCGCCAACATCAAGCCTTCGTCGCTGGGCAGGATGAACAGTTGCAGTGCCGGGCTGCGGCAATCGACGGCAATCACCCGGCCGCTCAAATGCGCCAGCCGCGGCAGTGCCGTGCTGTCGAGACGCAGCACCCGGTTCAGGCCGAGTTCAATGCTGGCGAGCAGACCGGCCAGCAACATCAGGGTTTGATGCCACGGTGCAGGGCCACGATGCCTGCGGTCATGTTGTGGTAGGTCACGCGGTCGAAACCGGCCTCGACCATCATCGACTTCAGGGTTTCCTGATTCGGGTGCATGCGGATCGATTCGGCCAGGTAGCGATAGCTTTCCGAGTCGTTGGTGATCAGCTTGCCCATCAGCGGCATGAAGGCGAACGAGTAGGCGTCGTAGGCTTTGGACATCAGCGCGTTGGTTGGCTTGGAGAATTCCAGCACCAGCAAACGGCCGCCCGGCTTGAGTACGCGCAGCATCGAGCGCAGGGCGTCTTCTTTATGCGTCACGTTACGCAGGCCGAATGCGATGGTCACGCAGTCGAAATGGTTGTCCGGGAACGGCAGCTTTTCAGCGTCGGCCTGAACGAACTCGACGTTGCCGGCCACACCCAGGTCCAGCAGGCGGTCACGACCGACCTTGAGCATGGATTCGTTGATGTCGGCCAACACCACCTGGCCGGTCGGGCCCACGAGGTGCGAGAATTTTTTGGTCAGGTCGCCGGTGCCGCCGGCAATGTCCAGCACGCGGTTGCCGGTGCGAACGCCCGACAGTTCGATCGCAAAACGCTTCCACAAACGGTGCATGCCGCCCGACAGGAGGTCGTTCATCAAGTCGTACTTGGCGGCTACCGAGTGGAAAACCTCAGCGACTTTTTCCGCTTTTTGGCTTTCCGGAACGTTTTTGAAACCGAAGTGCGTGGTGGGTTCGGCATCGCTGCCTTTGCGCTGATCAGTCATATCGCTGTCACCAGAAGAGAATGCGGGACATTCTAATCCCGGTGGCCTGCTTTGTCTTGGCAAGGCTGAAGGTAAGATGTAGAACCGCCGGGACGTTTTGCCGCAGGCGCGGTCAAGATGCTTCAGGAAAGTATTCATAAAGCAGGAGTCATTCGATGGCCCGTATTAGTGTTGAACGTGCCCACGGCCTGGGCAAGGAAGCGGCCCGCGAGAAGGCCGACCAGTTGGCGCAGAAACTGTCCGATCAATATGGCCTGGAGCCGCAGTGGTCCGGCGACACCCTGAACCTCAAGCGTTCCGGGGTGAAAGGCGCGGTGCATGTTGCTGAGGATTCGATTCGCGTTGATGTGGAATTGGGCCTGATGATGTCGGCCATGAGCGGCATGATCAAATCGGAAATCGAAAAGGCCCTCGATAAAGCCCTGGTCTGATTTCCGAATCGAACCACATCCCCTGTGGGAGCCAGCCAGCCTGCTGGCGATGGCGGTGTATCAGTCAACATTGATGTTGATGGATAAATCGCTATCGCCAGCAGGCTGGCTCCCACATTTGTTTTAAGGTGCACCCGAGGTTTTATGTCAGTTGTTAGGGTGCCGTTTCTAATTTTTCTCCCTACTTTGTGCATGAGCCCGACACTTTCGCGGGCAGTTCCTCAAACCTTCTGCGCGTGAGGTGCACCATGGCCAAAGTTATTTTGAAGAAAAAAATCGACGCTTCGACAACCGCTCTGAGCGACGTCAAATCCTATGCCCGCAAGATCTGGCTGGCAGGCCTGGGTGCCTACGCCAAGGTCGGCCAAGAGGGCAGCGATTACTTTCAAGAGTTGATCAAGGCTGGTCAAACTGTTGAAAAGAAAGGCAAAAAGGTAGTTGCCGAGAAACTTGAAGCAGCTAACGCCGAGATTGATGAAGCCAAGAGCGAAGTAAGCACTTTCAAAGGCAAGGTCGAAGTTCAACTCGACAAGGTCGAGAAGGCTTTTGACTCGCGTGTCGCAAGTACCTTGAATCGTATTGGCATTCCGTCTAAACATGACGTTGAGGCACTCTCTGCTAAGCTCGATGAGCTGACGGCATTGCTCGAACGCGTCGCGCGTAAATCTTAAGGAGAACGGGATGGCTGGTAAAAAGAACACCGAAAAAGAAGGCAGCTCGTGGATCGGGAAAGTCGAAGACTACTCCCGCAAAATCTGGCTTGCTGGTTTAGGCGTGTACTCGAAGATCGACACTGACGGCAGCAAGCTCTTCGATACATTGGTCAAAGACGGCGAGAAAGCCGAGAAGCTCACCAAGAGCGCTGTCGGCAAGAAAGTCGATGCCGCCAAGGACTCCGCTACCTCTGCCAAATCGCGCATCACTGGCGTGAAAGATCGTGCGCTGGGCAAGTGGGATGAGCTGGAAGGGGCTTTCGACAAGCGCCTGAACAGCGCCATTTCGCGCCTGGGTGTCCCGAGCCGCAACGAAGTGAAAGCGCTGCACAGCAAGGTCGATACCCTGACCAAGCAAATCGAAAAACTCACCGGTGCCAAGGTTGCGCCTGTTGCGGCGAAAACCGCAGCAGCCAAACCAGCGGCTAAAACCGCTGCCAAGCCTCTGGCAAAAGCTGCCGCTAAACCGGCTGCAAAACCCGCCGCGAAAGCAGCGGCCAAGCCGGCTGCCAAAACGGCCGCAGCAAAACCTGCCGCAGCCAAGCCAGCAGCGAAACCGGTTGCCGCCAAAGCCGCCGCTAAACCGGCTGCTAAACCTGCAGCAGCCAAGCCTGTGGCAAAACCTGCCGCCGCGAAAAAACCAGCAGTGAAAAAACCGGCAGCGCCGAAAGCTGCTGCTCCAAAACCAGCAGTGGCTGCCGCCAAACCGGCAACCCCGGCGCCGACAGTGAGCAGCTCCAACTCTGCTACCGCGCCGACCCCTGCTGTAACCCCGACTGCCGCGCCAGCTCCATCGACGCCAACCAGTCAGTCCTGATTTCAGGGCTCAAAAAAACGCCCGGCCTGCAAAGGTCGGGCGTTTTTGTTTGTGCACGGTTCTGCAAACACCACCGCCCTTGTAGGAGCTAGCCTGCTAGCGATATCGGTTCATCAGTCAACAACAATGTCGCCGGATAAATCGCTATCGCTAGCAGGCTAGCTCCCACAGGGGACCGTGGTATTCAGGGGTTATCCGTGTTCTTCGAGGTATTGGAGTGCCAGTTGCTCCGTCGCCACCTTGATTGGCGGCAACAAGTGCGGCGCCACCAGCATCATGATCTGATACACCACCAGCCTCACCTCACCTTCGCGATCCAGAATCCGCTGGTAATCCAGCGAAAACAGCAGCGTCATGGTGATCTGTTCCACCAACTGCCCCAACGCCTGCGTGTCGCTGACCAAGTGCCCTTGAGCCTTCAATCGCGCCAGCAATGAAGCCAGTGTGCGCTTCAGCGCATTGAGCAGGTTGCGAATCCCTTTGGCCAGTTTCGGCAGGCGCCCGGCGAGGTTCGACAGGTCCTGAAAGAGAAACCGATAGTGCGACAGGCGCTCGACGATCAGGTGCAGGAACAGCCAGTAATCTTCCGGTGCCAATTCCACATCGGACGGCGGATCGAGCAGCGGCGCAAGCTCCGCCTGGAAGCGCTCGAACAGCCCGAGAATCAGCGGTTCCTTGCCGTGAAAGTGGTAGTAGAGGTTGCCCGGGCTGATGCCCATTTCGTTGGCAACTTCCATGGTGGAGACGTTCGGTTCGCCCTTCTGATTGAACAACTGCAGGGCACATTCGAGGATCCGGTCGCGGGTTTTCATCCAGTCTTCTTAATGTTCAAGTCCTGCCGCGCTTAAACCCTGTAGGAGCCGGCAGTGGTGTGTTGGGTGTCAGCGCACGCGCACGTAAGTACCGGGTGCCGCCTCCATGGGTGGATAGTTCTGGTTGCCGAGGGCCATGTGGGTTTCCTTTTGCGCGCCCGAACGCTCCTGAATCCAGCTCAGCCATTGCGTCCACCAGCTGCCATCGACTTGCTTGGCGTCGTAATACCAGGCCCGCGGATCGCTGCTCAGTTTCGTGCTTTCAATGAAGTTGGCTTTCGGGTTGGACGGCGGGTTGAGGATGCTCTGCACATGACCGCTGTTGGACAGCACGAAGCGTCGCTCGCCACCCAGCAGCAGCGTCGAGCGATACACCGCATCCCACGGCGTGATGTGGTCGTTGATGCCGGCCACGCTGAAGCTGTCGACGGTGACTTTCTGCAAGTCGATCGGCGTGCCGCACACTTCCAGGCCCCCCGGATGACTCAGCGGGTTGTGCTTGAAGAAGTCCAGCAGGTCGCCATGAAAGGCGGCCGGCAGACGTGTGTTGTCGTTGTTCCAGTAGAGGATGTCGAACGCCGGCGGCTCCTTGCCCAACAGGTAGTTGTTGACGAAGTAGCTCCAGATCAAATCGTTGGGGCGCATCCAGGCGAAGACCTTGGCCATGTCGCGACCGTCCAGCACGCCCTTCTGATAGGACCGACGCTTGGCCGCTTCCAGGGTCTGTTCGTCGGCGAACAGGGTCGCGGGGCTCTCCATCTGGCTGTCGAGCAGGCTCACCAGATAGGTTGCGCTGGATACACGGCGTAGTTGCCGCTTCGCCTGCAAATGACCTTGCAGCGCGGCAATGGTCAGCCCGCCGGCGCAGGCGCCCATCAGGTTGACTTCCCGGGCGCCGGTGATCGCCCGACATACATTCATCGCTTCTTCGACGGCTTCGACGTAGGTCGAAAGGCCCCATTCGCGATGGCGCACATCGGGGTTGCGCCAGCTGATCATGAAGGTTTGCAGGCCGTTTTTCAGGGCGAACTGGACGAAGCTGTTGTTCGGGCTCAGGTCGAAAATGTAGTACTTGTTGATCTGTGGCGGCACCACCAGCAGCGGTTTGGAATACTGCTTTTCGCTCATCGGCTTGTACTGGATCAGTTCCAGCAGCTCATTGCGAAACACCACGGCGCCGGTGGTGGTCGCGACCGTCTTGCCGACCTCGAAGGCCTGCTTGGTCACTTGCCTGGGCAGGCCGTCGTTGTGCAGGAAATCATCGACCAGGTGACTGATGCCACGCACCAGGCTGTTGCCGCCGGAGTTGAAGATTTCCTTGACCGCCAGCGGATTGAGCAGGGTGTTGGACGGTGACACCGCATCATTGAGCAAAGCGAACGCGAAGTGGGCGCGGGCGCGATCGTCCGGGTCCATGTTGCTCTCGTCGATCCAGCTTTTGACCTGTTTCTGCCAGCTCAGGTAGGCCTGCAAACTGCGGCGATAAAACGGGTTGAGGCTCCATGCGGGGTCGGCAAAGCGATTGTCGTTGGGGTTGGTCGGGTGCAGGGTTTCGCCCAGCAACACGCGCCCCAGTTGACCGCCCAGCTTCAACGCATGGCGGGCGCTGTGCACGGGGTTGCGCAAACCATGGGCGGCAACGCTGCGCAGGGTCGAAAACAGATCCCGACCACGCAGGCCGGTAATCGCACTCTGTGCGTTGATGAACGCTGCGGGAGTCGGTAAAGATTCCCTCGCTGGCTTGTCGCGCATGACTCAACACTCCTTCGTCTTCAGGCCAAATACAAACACACCGAACCAGAACACCATAGACGCTGTAACGGGTTGTTGCGCGGCGCGGCGTCCTGCCGACCGACGATAAGTCGGTTAGCCGCCCGATGGAGCCGGATGCGGATGCATCACGGCGCGCTGCCGTTCTTCCTCGAGAAACTTCATGATGATCGGCGCCACGGCCTCGGCGCGGGTGATCAGGAACAGGTGCCCGTCATCGATGATGTGCAACTGGGCATTGGGAATCCGCCAGGCCAGCACGCGCATGTTGATCAACGGGATCAGCGGGTCATCGTCGCCGGCCAGCACCAGCGTCGGCTGGTGGATCTTGTGCAGCCAGTGAATGCTGGTCCAGCCGAGCCCGGCGAACAGCTGCCAGTAGTAACCGAGCTTGCCTGCCGAGCGCACCTTCGCCGCATGGCTGGCCGCCAGTGTCGGATCGCGACGGAACGAGCCGCCGTAGATCATCGGCGCAATGCGGATCACGTGCGATGGCTGGATGTAGCGCCGTGGGCTGGCCATCATCCACAGCACTTTCGGTTTGCCCGGCACCATCACCGCACCCGCCGCCGTCGCCGCCAGCACCAGTTTCTTGCAGCGCTCGGGGTAGTCGTAAGCAAACTGCTGGGCGAGGGCGCCACCCCATGACACACCGATCACGTTCACTTGCCCGTAATCGAGATAGTCGAGCATCCGCGCCGTGAGTTTGGCCAGGCCCGGAAAACGATACGGCCGGTTCGGCGTCGACGAACCGCCGACACCGGGCACGTCGAAAGCGATGACTTCGAGGTCCGGGTCCAATGCGGCGACAAACGGAAACACCAGCTCCAGGTTGGCGCCGATGCCGTTGAATATCAGCAAGGGCGTCAAGTGAGGCTTGCCGGGGCGTACTGCCGTGCGGAGGGTCTGGCCATCCAGGTCGACGGTACGAAAAATGAACGGTTGCGGCATGCTTCAAGCCCTGTGGGTTAATTATCCCGGTCCCCTGTAGGAGCGAAGCTTGCTCGCGAAGGCGTCAGATCAGTCGAAATCTACGTTGAATGAATGACCGCTTTCGCGAGCAAGCTTCGCTCCTACGGGGGGCGGGTGTGTCAGTTACCGTTCGTGTACGTAAGTGCCCGGTGCTGCTTCACCTTCCGGATAAGCCTTGTTGCCCAGTTTTGTCGGGGCTTTTTTCAATTCGCCCGAACGCTCGGCCTGCCAGGCTTGCCAGTGCAGCCACCAGGAATCGGTGTGCTTGGTGGAGTTTTCCTGCCACTCCTCAGCCTTCAACGGCATCTCGGCGCTCGTCATGTAGCGCGATTTCGGGTTGCCCGGCGGGTTCAGAATGCTCTGGATATGCCCGCTGCTGGACAGCACGAATTCGACCTTGCCGCCGAACAGTTGCGCTGACTTGTAGCAGGACTTCCACGGCGTGATGTGGTCGTTGGTGCCGGCCAGGGAAAAGATGTCGGCCGTGACCTGCTTCAGGTCGATCGGCGTGCCGCACACTTCCAGTGCATCCGGGCGGATCAGCGGATTGTTTTTGAACATCTCGATCAGGTCGCCGTGGAACGCGGCGGGCAACCGGGTGGTGTCATTGTTCCAGAACAGAATGTCGAACACCGGCGGCTCGTTGCCGAGCAGGTAGTTGTTGACCCAGTAGTTCCAGATCAGATCGTTGGGGCGCATCCAGGCGAACACTTTCGCCATGTCGCGGCCTTCGAGTACACCGGCCTGATAGGAATGGCGCTTGGCGGCTTCAAGCGTCTGCTCGTCGACGAACAGTGCCACGTCGCTGTCCAGGGTGGTGTCCAGTACGCTGACCAGCAGCGTCAGGGCGTTGACTTTTTTCTCGCCGATTGCGGCGTAGTGGCCCAGCAACGCGGTGCAGGTGATGCCGCCGGAGCAGGCGCCGAGCATGTTCACGTCTTTGCTGCCGGTGATCGCGGTGACCACATCAACCGCTTCCTTGAGCGCTTCGATGTAGGTCGACAGGCCCCATTCGCGCTGTTCCTTGGTCGGGTTGCGCCAGCTGACGATGAAGGTCTGCACGTGATTGCGCAGGCAGAAACGCGCCAGGCTTTTGTCCGGGCTCAGGTCGAAAACGTAGAACTTGTTGATCTGTGGCGGCACCACCAGCAATGGGCGCTCATGCACCTGCTCGGTGGTCGGCCGGTACTGGATCAGCTCCAGCACGTCGTTACGGAAAACCACCGCACCTTCGGTCACGCCCAGGCTCTTGCCGACTTCGAATGCGCCCATGTTGACCTGGCTCGGCATGCCGCCGTTGTGCACCAGATCCTTGGCCAGGTGCGAGAGGCCGTCGAGCAGGCTCTTGCCACCGGTTTCGAAGAAGCGTTTGACCGCTGCCGGGTTGGCCGCCGTGTTGGTCGGGGCCATGGCTTCGGTCATGAGGTTGATTACGAAATGCCCGCGTGCCACATCCTTGGGCCCGAGGTTACTGTCGCCGATCCAGTCGTGGAGTTCCTTGCGCCACGCCAGGTAGGTTTGCAAATAACGTTTGTAGAGCGGGTTCTGGCTCCAGGCTGGATCGGCAAAGCGACGGTCATCGCTGGTCGGTAGCAGCTCGGATTTGCCGAACAGCACGTTCTTCAGTTCAAGACCGAAATGAGCGACATGCTTCGCACTGTGAATCGGTTGTTTAATGGCCTGCCTGAGCACCATTCGAGCAGAAGCCAGTAGATCCTTTCCACGCAGCCCAACGACAGGATTAAGCCCCAAGGTGTTTTCCGAGGCTTGATTCTTCAAGTCATCGTTATTCTTGTTACTCATCTACGACGCTCCATTGTCCTGAGACGAGTACCTGAGTCCAGCCGTGTAGTCACACAGCCAATGCCAGGTACTACTGCTCGGGTGACCGATAATTCTGCATCGCTGCTTTTTAGTTCAGAGAGCACTGCAGGTAACTTGCCAGCTCCATTGGTTACCCGAGTTTAATTTTTTTCGCAAGCAGGCTAATGACTGACCTCGCGGCCAAGCATTCAAACAGATGAAATTAGAAAATGCCTTCTAATGCGCAAGAGGCGCGGGTTAGAGCATCAGCTTGACGACAGATTCGTTAGGGTCGCGGGTCTTTCCGGCGGCTTTCAGTTCGGCAAGATAATCGTTCCAGAGATCCTCTTGGCGCACGCCCAGCTGGTACAGATATTCCCAGGTGAACAGGCCGCTGTCGTGGCCGTCGTCGAAGGTCAATTTCAGTGCGTACTGACCGGCCGGTTCTACCTTGGTCAGGCCTACGCCGATCTTGCCAAATTGCAGGATAGGTTTGCCGTGGCCCTGGACCTCGGCGGAAGGAGAGTGCACGCGCAGGAACTCGGCGGGCAGGTGATGTTCCTCGCCGGACGCGTATTTCAGCGACAGGGTTTTCGAGGCTTTGTGCAGTTTGATGTCGGTGGGGAGTTGGGTCATGACCTGATGTCCGTCAGTGTGGAACTCTCGCGGTCCCTTGTAGGAGCCG
>NZ_JAGYFX010000082.1:0-27711 GCF_019946615.1 Pseudomonas sp. BF-R-01 | reverse complement strand
GTCGCCCCCTCGAGAGGCCGAGTGGAGGTTCTGCGCAGTGGGCAACCCGGCATGGATGCCGGGTTAGCCGCGCACGGCCAGGGATGGCCGATCGCGGCGGGCCCACGGAGCAGGACCGGAGCGAGGGCATGTCGAGCACTAGCGAGGCACCGAACGAAAGGGGCAAGAGCCCTTTGGTTACTTTGGGGCTTTTCCAAAGTGACTCGCTGTAAAAGCGAAACCAATAGCAGCCGTTACCCCAAGAATGGATATGCACCCAAACAAAAGAACACCCGCCCCGCCCCCTAAAAAACGGGTCTTTTTATTGCCCGATATTTCCCTTTTCGCAGCCGCCGCGTAAGCACTAACCGATATAACGGTTATAACTGTCTGCCGGAAATATTTTAAAAACAGACCTTTACAGCGCGAATATGACACTACACTTCAACTCAAGCGGCTTGAACCGCTTACGGCGAGCCTGAGTCGATCCACCCGCTGCCAACGCTAAGTTCAGGACTCGCCGACCACTTCTTGTTCGAGGGTTTTATGGGTATCGCTGCCAGCGAACTGTGCCGTTATGTGATCCGTCCGACACTGATCTACCTGGGACGCCATAGCGCGACCGCCGAATCCCTGCTGCTGGGCATCGCCGCCAGTCAGTCAGCCCTTGGTTCCGCCCTGCATGACCGCCGTGGACACGGCTTGTACCGAATCGCCGAACCCCGCCACCAGGCACTCTGGGACCATTACCTGGCACTTGATCCGGAACGCGCGAGCCTGGTGCGCGGACTGGCCAGCCAGCATGCGTTCCTCAGCGGCCCACACCTCGAATTGACCGTAAACCTGCGTTACGCCACAGCCATCGCCTGGCTGCTGGTCGAAGAACAGAACACCCCCCTCCCCGAAGCAGACGACTTGCTGGGAATGGCCCGAATCTGGCGCCAGACCTTCCAACCCCAAGGACGCCTGAGAGATTTCACCTACGCCTGGCAAACCTGTGTATCACCATTGAATCAAGTCGCCTGCTGACCCCCTCGCTTAACAAGATCGCCCAACAGGTCGCGATTTTGGTCGGATTGTCCTACAAAACCGCTCTAAATCAAGCAATACAGCCTATAGCGCTGGGACGAAAATGTTGGTAATTTTCGCCCCGGTGATCACCAGGAGTTCTAATAATGAAAAAAGTAATGCTCAAAACCACCCTTAGCCTCGCCGTTGCCTTGGCATCCACCCAAATCTTCGCAAGTGGTTTTGCCCTCAACGAACAAAGCATCAGTGGGATGGGCACTGGTTTTGCCGGGCGATCTTCTGCTGCCGACGACGCATCCACCGTTTTTGGCAACCCTGCCGGTATGTCTCGCCTCAAGCGCGAACAAGTGACCGGTGGTGTTGCATTTATCGACGCGCACGCTGACATCAGCGATGCAAGCTCCCGCCCGAATAGTGGTACCAACAAAGGTGACATGGTCCCTTTCATGGGCGTACCCATGGGCTACTACGTAAAGCCAATCGATGACCAGTGGGCTGTCGGTTTCGGCGTCTACGCACCATTCGGCCTGGTGACCGACTACGAGAACGGCTTCGCCGGCAAATACTTCGGCAGCAAGAGCGAAGTCACGATCGTCACCCTGCAGCCAACTGTCAGCTACGCCTTCAACGACAAGGTGTCCATCGGTTTCGGTCCGACCATCAACCGCATCGACGGCAAGCTGGAATCGAACCTGTCGCTGAACCCGCAGGCAGCGGACGGTACCGTCAAGATCAAGGGTGACGACACCGCTATCGGCTACAACATCGGCATCATGGTTCAAGCCCTCGAAAGCACTCGCCTCGGCCTGACCTATCACTCGAAAGTGAAGTACAAGCTGGACGGTGACACCAAGGTCAACTACGGAGTACTCGCGGCGCTGGGCCAGAACCCGAACCAGAAGTTCGACGCTTCGCTGGACATCACCACGCCTGAGTCCGTGGACTTCTCGGTCACTCATCAGCTGGACGACAAGTGGACCCTCTACGCAGGCAGCACCTGGACTCGCTGGAGCCGCCTGAAAGAAATCACCGTCGAGAACGAAGGCGTCCCTGCCGCTCTGGCAGCACGCGGCCTTCGCACGATCACTGAAGAGCAGAACTGGCACGACACCTGGGCTCACGCCATCGGTGCTTCCTATCAGTTGAACAAGCAATGGGTGCTGCGTACCGGTCTGTCCGTCGACCAGGCGCCGACCAACAACGAAAACCGTTCCCCGCGCATTCCGACTGGCGATCGCAAGATCTTCAGCCTGGGCGCTGGCTGGAGCCCGACCGACGACCTGACCATCGACGTAGCGTATTCGTACCTGCGCGAAGAGTCGGTCAAGGTCAACAACAGCAACGGTGCTCCTCGCAACCAGACCTACAACGCCAAGTATGAAAACTGGGCGAACGGTTTCGGCATTGGTGCGACCTACCGCTTCTGATGTGATTCACGGCGAGCCTGAACCCCTCGCCGCCTGAATCAAAAAAGCCCCGCGCTCTTTACAGAGGCGGGGCTTTTTAGTGGGCGTCGATCAGGGTTGTGAAGCCAGGGCTTTTTCCACGGCGGCGATGAATTCTGGATCGTCAGGCGTGGTGAGGCTGGAGAAGTTGGCGATCACCTTGCCTTTGCGATCGACCACATACTTGTAGAAATTCCACTTCGGCGCATCGCTTTGGGCGGCAAGCACCTGGAACAGATGAATCGCATCATCACCGCGAACCTTCTGCGTCTCGGTCATGGTGAAGGTCACGCCGTAATTCACGTAGCAAACCTTGGCGGTTTCCGCACCATCCTTGGATTCCTGCTTGAAGTCATTGGAAGGCACACCGATCACCTCCAGCCCCTGCCCCTTGTAACGCTGATTCAGCGCCTCCAGGCTTTTGAACTGCGGGGCGAAACCGCAAAAGCTCGCGGTGTTGACCACCACCAGCGGTTTGCCGGCGAAGCGCTGGCACAGGTCGATCGTTTCCTTGGCCCGCAGCTTGGGCAACGAGCCTTGCAAAAGCTCAGGGCACTCGTCGGCCGCTTGAGCCAATCCGGTAAACGCCATGAGTAACGCGGGAACGGCAAGCCAGCGCATCAGCATGTCCATGCATCCTTGAAAAGTCGTCTGCAATGAACTTACTCGCCCTCACATCCTGCTAGCAAGCACCCATGCCCAATTGCATCAACGCCAGCCCGCCCTGATGCCAGCCCCACCACGCCAGGGCCAGCAGCAACAGGCCGCCCGCTGCCACGGCGATTCGTGGCCAGAGGCTGTTCATGTCGCGCTCATCCGGGTTTGCAGGCGCGCCACCGGCCGCTCACGCACCGGCCAATTCAAGGCAGCCGCCAACAGGCTCAAAAGAATCGCTACTTGCCAGATCAAGTCATAACTCCCGGTTCGGTCATACACCACCCCGCCCAACCAGCCACCCAGGAACGATCCGAGCTGGTGGAACAGGAAAACGATCCCACCGAGCATGGACAGATTTCTTACGCCGAACAAGGTCGCCACAGTGCCGTTGGTCAACGGCACCGTCGACAGCCACAGGAAGCCCATGGCCATGCCAAACAGATACGCCGTGGTTGTCGTCACCGGCGCCCACAGAAACAGGACAATCACCACGGCCCGCAGCACATACAGGCCGGTGAGCAAACGCGGCTTGGACATCCGCCCGCCGAGCCAGCCCGCCGTATAAGTACCGAAGATATTGAACAACCCGATCAGCGCCAGCACCGTCGTGCCGACCGTGGCGGGCAAATGCTGATCCACCAGATACGCCGGCAAGTGCACACCGATGAACACCACCTGGAAACCGCAGACGAAAAAGCCGAACGACAGCAGCCAGAATCCCGAATGGGAACAGGCTTCGCGCAAGGCTTCGGAGAGGGTCTGCTCGTGACCGAGGACCGGCAACGGCTTGTCCTTGAGCATACTGACCAGCGGCACGATCAGCGCGACCAGCAGGCCCAGCGCCAGCAATGCCGCCGACCAGCCGAGCCAACCGATCAAACCCAGCGTGCCAGGTACCATCGCGAACTGGCCAAAAGAGCCGGCAGCGCTGGCGATACCCATGCCCATGCTACGTTTCTCTGGGGGTACCACGCGGCCAACCACGCCCAGGATCACCGAAAATGAGGTGCCCGACAGCCCGATACCGATCAATAGTCCCGCGCTCAGCGACAGGGTTACCGCCGAATCGGACAAGCCCATGAACAGCAGGCCCATCGCGTAGAGCACGCCGCCGATCAGCACCACTTTCGCCGCGCCGAAGCGGTCGGCCAACGCGCCGGTAAAGGGCTGCGCCAGGCCCCAGATCAGGTTCTGCAAGGCGATGGCAAAGGCAAACGTCTCACGCCCCCAACCGAACTCGGCACTCATCGGCGCCAGAAACAGCCCGAAGCCGTGTCGCACGCCCAGAGACAACGCAAGGATCAGCGCACTCCCCACTAAAACCCAACCGCAAGTACGCCACATCGATGTCATTCTTATTCTCCGGTAGCGGGTATATACCCGCTTAAGATCGGAAAAACTGGCGTCAGGCCAGTTCGTCCAGCAGCTTCAGCAAAATTTCGCGTTTTTCGGCGCCCAGACGATCAACCAGTCGCTGCTGCGCCGCCTCCCAGGCCGGCAAGGCCGCTTTCAGGCGTTCAGCGCCTGCCTCGGTCAACCTGACGATGCGATTACGCATGTCTTCGCCCTCGACCAGCATGACCAGGCCGTCGCCTTCCAATACCCGCAGGTTGCGCCCGAGGGTGCTGCGGTCCAGGCCCATGGCTTCCGCCAGGGTGGAAATACTCGGTTCATTCAGACGCTGCAGATTGCACAGCAAAGAATACTGGGCAACGTTGATTCCGAAGCCGTCGAGAGCGCCGTCGTAGTGCCTGCTGACGCCACGGGCAGCGCGACGCAGGTTGATGCATAAACATTGGGAGTCGAGCATGGTGCGTGTATATACCCGCGGTTGAATGAATGCAAATTTTTGATACAAAACCCTGTAGGAGCGAGGCTTGCCCGCGAAGAATGCCCCGCGGTCTAACAGAAAAACTGAGTTATCGTTCTTCGCGGGCAAGTCGGATCGCCGCACCGCTCGCTCCTACAGGAACAGTGCAAGGCCAATCAGTAAAACCATCTCCAGCAATTCCAGCAACGCCCCCGCCGTATCGCCCGTGGTCCCGCCCAATCGCCGCAGCATCACCTGCCGCAACCAGACAAACACCACCGCCGCCAACACCAACGCCACGACACCGCTGAGCCCAGCAATCAGCACACAAGCCAATGCACTGACCGCCAGCACCTGCTTGCCCGCCAGACGCGGCAGATGATCGGCCAGCGCCTGCCCCAAGCCACCTGCCCGCACATACGGCGTAGTCAGGAACAGCCCGAGCAACGCAGCACGGCCAATCAACGGAACGATGATCAGGAAAACGCTGTGCTGCTGCTCAATCAATGCCAGCAACGCCGCGAATTTCAGCAGCAACACCAATACCAGCGTGACCACCGCTATCGGACCGCTGCGCGGGTCCTTCATGATCGTCAGCGTTCGCTCGCGATCGCCAAAACCGCCGAGCCACGCATCAGCGCTATCGGCCAGGCCGTCGAGGTGTAACGCACCGCTGAGCAATACCCAAACCGTCAACAGCAACGCCGCGTGCAGCAACAACGGCGTGCCCGACAACACCCAGTTCAACGCCCACAAGATCCCGCCGAACAACAGCCCCACCAGCGGATAAAACAGCAGCGAGCGCCCCAATTCCTGCGGCGCCGGCATGCCCGGCAGACGAATCGGCAGGCTGCTCAGAAATTGCAGGGCGATCCAGAACGGCAACATGATCAGATCGCTTCCTTGAGAATGACGCCGGGTTCGACGTTCAACGAAAACAGCGAACCATGGCCCACTTCAACGTTGAGCAACTGCTCACGCGGCAACCCCCGCGCCTGCGCCAGCAACAAACGCATGACGCCGCCGTGGCTGATCAGCAACACACGCTCGCCCGCGCAGGCAGCCTGCAAACGCCCGACCGCGGCCAGTACTCGCGTCGAAAAATCCGCGACGCGCTCACCCTGCGGCGGCGTAAACGAATAGGGATCGGCCCAGAACAAACCCAACGCCTCGGCATCCGTTTCCATCAGCGCCGCTGCGCTCTGCCCTTCCCAGGCACCGAAATGCAGTTCTTGCAGATCTTTATCCAGCTGCACTGGCAAACCCAGTTGCGCCCCGAGTTCTTCGGCGAACCGCGCACAGCGTTGCAATGGCGAACTGACCAGACGATCCCATGGCCCCTGCGCGACCACCGCTGCGCGCATCTGCGCCCAGCCTGTGGCGGTCAGTGCATCGTCGAGGCTGCCGCGCAAACCGCCGCCCAGTTCGGTTTCGCCGTGACGCAACAGGTCCAGGCGCAAGGTCATGCCGGACGGTCCGCCACGGCGGCTTCGGCGAAGGTCGCCATTTGCCCGTGGAGGTCACACGCCAGGCGCAGCAACGGCACGGCCAACGCCGCGCCGCTGCCCTCGCCCAAACGCAGACCGAGGTCCAGCAAGGGTTCGGCGTTCAGGGTTTCCAGCACATGGCGATGACCCGGCTCGGCACCGCGATGACCGAACAACAGCCACTCGCGGCAATGCGGATTCAAGCGCACCGCCACCAATGCGGCGACGCTGCAAATGAACCCGTCCACCAGCACCGCGACGCCTTCCTGGGCACAGGCCAGATACGCGCCGACCAGTGCGGCGATTTCAAAACCACCGAGGTTGAACAGGGTTTGCAGTGCATCGCCACGCTGAGCGCTGTGCAAGGCCAAGGCACGTTCGATGACCTGAGCCTTATGACTGACACCTGCCGCATTGAGGCCGGTGCCCGGCCCGGTCAAGTGCACCACCGGACAATCCAGCAAGGCACAGGCCAACGCACTGGCCGCCGTGGTGTTGCCGATGCCCATCTCGCCGCCGATGAACAACTGCGCGCCCGCCGCAATGGCGCGCTGCACGCTGTCGCGACCGGCCTGCAAGGCGAGTTCACCCTGGGCTTGAGTCATGGCCGGGCCGTCGACAAAATTCGCGGTGCCGGCACCGATGTTCAAATGGCGCACATCCGGCAGATTCAGCGACGGCGTGACCGTGCCGAGGTCGACCACTTCGAGCGACGCGCCGAGTTGGCGCGCCAACACACTGATCGCCGCGCCACCGTTGACGAAGTTGTGCAGCATCTGCCCGGTGACTTCCTGGGGAAACGCCGACACACCTTCGGCGACCACGCCATGGTCGCCGGCAAAAATCGCGATCCACAGCTGATCCAGGCTCGGCTTGACCTGCCCCTGCAATCCCGCCAACTGCACCGCCACCGACTCCAGCCGCCCGAGGGAACCGGCCGGTTTGGTCAGTTGCTGTTGCCGGGCTTCAGCCTGCTCGACAGCTTGGGCATCGATCGGCTTGCAGGGGTTCAGCCACCAGGATTGAGTCATAACGCAGTTCCTTTCAGAGTCAGGGGCAGGCCGGCGACGGTCAGGACGACTCGCTGACAGCGCTCGGCCAAAGCTTGATGCAGCCAACCGGCTTCATCGACGTAGCGGCGAGTCAATTCGCCCAGCGGCACGACACCCATTCCGGTCTCGTTGCTGACAAAAATGATTTCACCCGGCAGTTCGGCCAGGCAGTCCAGCAGGGCTTCGCGTTCGGCTGTCAGGCGCTCGGCGTCGTCGAGCATCAGCAGATTGGTCATCCACAGGGTCAGGCAATCCACCAACAGGCAACGCTTGGCACAGGCGGTTTCACGCAGGACGCGGGCCAGCTCAACCGGTTCTTCGATCAGCGCCCATTCGGCTGGACGACGGGCGCGGTGGTGGGCGACCCGCTCGCTCATTTCACCGTCCAGCGGTTGGCTGGTGGCGATGTAGGTCACCGGGAGCTGGCTGTCTGCTGCCAGTTTTTCGGCCAGGCGACTTTTGCCGGAACGGGCGCCGCCGAGGATCAGTTGCAGCATGGTTCATTCCTTCAAATAGGCGGTGCGGTCAATGGCCTCTTCGCGGGCAAGCCTCGCTCCTACGGGTTTGCGCGACTCTCGATCTTGTAGGAGCGAGGCTTGCCCGCGAAGGGGCCAGAACAGCCACCTCAAATCCCGCAGAGCTCACGCAACAGTCGGGTATCCAGATGCTTCTCCACCAGATCAGCCAACCGCTCGATATCTCGCTCACGCAGCGCGTGGTAATCCACTTCCTGCACATCCTGCAAACCCGCCCAGCGCAACAGCGCACTGCACGCCGCCGGCGATTCAAACAGGCCATGCAGGTAGGTACCGAAAATCTGCCCGTCGCCACTTTGCGCGCCATCGCAACGGCCATCGTCCAGCTGCACGGCGGCATTTTCCAATGCCGGGCCGGTGGTGACGCCGGCATGAATTTCGTAGCCGCTGACCGGCGCATCTTCCAGCGCCAGACGCCCGCGCACATTGCGCAACTGCTTCTCTTCTTCCAGTTGCGTTTCGAACGCCAGCAGCCCCAAACCGGCGCTGGAGCCCGGCTCACCTTCAAGGCCCAACGGATCGTGCACCTGCTCGCCGAGCATTTGCAGGCCGCCGCAAATACCCAGGACTTTTCCGCCGTAGCGCAGATGGCGGGCGATGGCGGTTTCCCAGCCGTTGGCGCGCAGATACGCAAGATCGCTGCGCACGCTTTTCGAGCCAGGAAGAATGATCAGGTCGGCGGGCGGAATCGCCTGGCCGGGGCCGATGAATTGCAGGTCGACTTGCGGGTGCAGGCGCAGCGGATCGAAGTCGGTGTGGTTGCTGATGCGCGGCAACACCGGCACCACCACTTTGAGCACTTGATCAGCCTTGTCGGTCTGGCGTTGATCGATGCCGTCCTCGGCTTCCAGGTGCAGGTCCATCACGTACGGCAGAACGCCAATCACCGGTTTGCCGGTGCGTGCTTCCAGCCAGTCGAGGCCCGGTTGCAGCAGCGCAATGTCGCCGCGAAAACGGTTGATAATGAAGCCTTTGACCCGTGCCTGCTCGCTCGGCGACAGCAGTTCCAGGGTGCCTACCAGATGCGCGAACACCCCACCGCGATTGATGTCGGCGATCAATACAACTGGGCAATCCACTGCCTCGGCGAACCCCATGTTGGCGATGTCGCCGGCGCGCAGATTGATCTCGGCCGGCGAGCCTGCGCCTTCGACCATGACCACTGGATACGCCGCGCTCAGCCGCGCATGGGAGGCCAGCACTGCTTGCATGGCGATGGCTTTGTAGTCGTGATAGGCGACCGCGTTCATGGTCGTGACGGCGCGCCCATGGATGATCACCTGGGCACCGGTGTCGCTGTTGGGTTTGAGCAATACCGGGTTCATGTCGGTGTGCGGTTCGAGGTTGGCGGCCTGAGCCTGCACGGCTTGCGCGCGGCCGATCTCGCCACCGTCAGCAGTCACGGCGCTGTTGAGCGCCATGTTCTGCGGTTTGAACGGCACCACGCGCACGCCCTGCCGCGTAACCCAGCGACACAACGCCGTCACCAGCGTGCTTTTACCGGCGTCCGATGTAGTGCCTTGCACCATCAGCGTAGTCATCGGCTTTCCTTGGCGTAATCTGTAAACGCTTGCGCGAGACGGGTCCAGTCGGCTTCTTCGCCGGGCAGGCCGAAACGCAGGCTGCTGTTGTGGGTGAACAACCGCAGCAGGATGCCGCGCCGGGCCATGAACTCATGCAACTCTTCGGCGCACTCGGTCACCAGCCATTGAAACAACGCGCAACCGCCCTGAGGTTTGAAGCCGTGTTCTTCAAGCAACAGCGCCAGCCGTTTGCTGGCTTCTTCGGTACGCAGACGTTGTCTGGCGTGGCCTTCGGCATCCTTCAGGCAGGCTTGCCCCAACACGCGGGTCGGCCCGCTGACGGCCCAGGGGCCGACTTGTTCGGCGAGCAACCTGAGCAACTTGCGCTCCGCCAGTACGAAGCCCAAGCGCACCCCGGCCAGACCAAAAAACTTGCCGAAGGAACGCAGCACGATCAAGCCCACCATATGGGCACATGGCGCCAGACTCAGCTGCGGCGTGTTGTCCATGAAGGCTTCGTCGACCACCAGCCAGCCGCCGCGCTGCGCCAGCCTGGAATGCCAGTCGAGCAGACGACTCGGGGTCAGGCTCAAACCCGTCGGATTGTTCGGATTGACCACCACCAGCACATCGAGACTGTCGAGGAAGAAATCGACTTCCTGCTCCAGCACTTCTCGCACGATGTAACCGTTGCGACGCCAGGCTTCGGCGTGCTCGGCGTAACACGGCGACAGCACGCCAACCTTGCCGTCCCGCCGCAAACGCGGCAGCAACTGGATCGCCATTTGCGAACCGGCCACCGGCAACACCTGCGCGGTGCCGTAATAATCACAGGCGGCCTGCTCCAGACCGTCATCGTTTTCCGGTAACCGCGCCCAGGCGCGCAACGGAATGTCCGGGACTGGAAACGGCCAGGGCGCGAGGCCGCTGGACAGGTCAAGCCAATCGGCTTCGGCGATACCGTATTCGAGCGCGGCCTTGCGCAACCGTCCACCGTGTTCAAGCATAGAATTCAGCTCCCACGCAGAGAATCAGCAGCCATAACCATACCCCGCGCTGGACCAATTGCCAGCCACGGTCAATGGAGTCGGCGTCCGCCGGCACGCCTTCGCCCAGCTGCGGACGCTGATGCAACTCGCCGTGATAAATCGCCGCCCCGCCCAACTCGACACCCAGCGCACCCGCCCCCGCAGCCATCACCGGCCCGGCGTTCGGGCTGTCCCAGGTCGGGCCCTGGGTGCGCCAGCATTTCAGTGCAAGTCGGGTTTTGCCCAGCAGCGCGTAGGTCAATGCCACCAGCCGCGCCGGAATGTAGTTGAGTACGTCGTCGATTTTCGCCGCCGCCCAGCCAAACCGTTCGAAGCGTTCGTTGCGATAGCCCCACATCGCATCCAGCGTATTGCTCAATCGGTAGAGCACCACGCCCGGCGCACCGGCCACGGCAAACCAGAACAGCGCAGCAAACACCGCGTCGCTGCCGTTCTCCAGCACCGATTCGGTAGCGGCGCGGGCCACTTCGGTTTGATCCAGTTCGCTGGTCTGGCGACTGACCAGATAGCCAACGCGTGTGCGCGCCTCCTCCAGATCATCACTGCGCAGGGCCTTGGCGACCGGCTCGACGTGTTCACCGAGACTGCGCAGGCCGAGGGCGCAATAGAGCGCGAGAATTTCAACGATCCAGCCAACGTAAGGCGCCCAGGAAAACGCCGTGGCCAGCAAGGTCAGCGGCAACACCGCAATCACCCATGCCGTGACACCGTGGCTGCGCCAGCCGCGCCCGCCACCATTGAAACGTTGCTCGATGCGGTCGGCAAAACGGCCGAACGCCACCAGCGGATGCCAGCGTTTGGGTTCACCCAGCAGCGCATCCAGCGCAACCGCGGCGACACTCAACAACGCCACACTCATTGACTCACTCCCCAATAATTTTCGTACAGCATTTCACTGAGCGGGCGCGCTTGCGCCCAGCCTTCGAGTACCAGCATCGGCGCCGGATAGAATTCCTTGACCGGGCCCAGGCAAAGAACAGCCAAAGGCTTGGCCCCTGCGGGCAAACCCAGCAGGTCGGCCAGGGCTTGCGGCTCGAACAAAGAGACCCAGCCCATGCCGAGTCCTTCGGCACGGGACGCCAGCCACAGGTTCTGGATCGCGCAGGACAACGACGCCATGTCCATTTCCGGCAAGGTGCGACGGCCAAAGATGTGCCGCTCGCGATCGTCCATCAGCGCAGCGACCAGCACCTCGGCGCAGTCGTTGATGCCTTCGACTTTCAGCTTCATGAATTCGTCGGTGCGCTCGCCGAGGGCTTCGGCGGTGCGCATGCGCTCCTCTTCCACCAGCAACTGGATCTTGCTGCGCAGGGCCCGGTCACTGATGCGGATGAACCGCCAGGGCTGCATCAGGCCGACGCTTGGCGCCTGGTGCGCGGCGTCGAGCAGGCGCCGGAGCAACTCGGGTTCGACAGTGCCGCCGCTGAAGTGGCGCATGTCGCGGCGTTCGGCGATGGCTCGGTAGACCGCTTCGCGTTCGGCTTCCGAAAAGGCGTTGTCGGTCATGGCCTCTTCGCTGGCAAGCCAGCTCCTACAGGGGTTAGGTGATCAACTGTAGGAGCTGGCTTGCCAGCGATGGCGGCCTCCCGGTCAGGCGCAAACAACGCGGCAATCGCGGTCGGATTCGACGGAAAATAAAAATGCACATAAGAAGCGGTCATCCGCCCCTCACGATAAACCGCCTCCGCCCCACGCCCGCCATTCGGACTCAGGCCACGGGCAATCGGCTCAAGTTCGGTACTGGTCAACGAATGGTGATAGGTGTGCCCGCGCAGCGAACCTTCCGGCAAGTCAACCGCCTGCAACGCCAGCGCCGCCAATCGTTTCTGCATCACAGCATCACCAGTCAGCAAACCAACCAGCTCCGCCCGCGTGCCTTCGACATCGGTCAGCGAATCGAGCAAATACAACATGCCGCCACACTCGGCCAGCAAGGGTTTACCCGCCGCGTGATGAGCGCGGATGGCGTTGAGCATTTGAGTATTCCGAGACAGCGCCACATGGTGCAATTCCGGGTAGCCGCCCGGCAGATAGAGGCTGTCAGCCTCCGGTAATTGCGTGTCGCGGATCGGCGAGAAGAATGACAATTCGGCGCCCATGGCCCGGAGCAAATCCAGGCTCGCACCGTAGGTGAAAGCGAACGCCTCATCACGGGCCACGGCGATTCGGACACCGGCCAGCAACGGCTCGGCGGCGATCACTTCTGGAGCGGCGAATTCCACAGGCGGCGGCAGCGTAACGTCGCAGCTGTTGGCCAGAGATTCGGCCGCCGCATCGAGGCGCAGGTCGAGGTCATTCAGCTCGCTGGCTTGCACCAGACCAAGATGCCGACTCGGCAGCTCGATCCCGGTTTCCCGGGACAACGCGCCGTACCAGCGCAAGCCTTCGGTCAGGCTGCCTTCGAGCAATTGCGCATGGCGCAAGGTGCCCACGCGGTTGGCCAGCACGCCGGCGAACGGCAAGTCCGGCTGATACTTCGCCAGCCCCAGCGCCAGCGCACCAAAGGTCTGCGCCATCGCCGTGCCGTCGATCACCCCGAGCACCGGCACACCAAAGTGCCGCGCCAGATCGGCGCTGGACGGCGTGCCGTCGAACAGGCCCATGACACCTTCGATCAGGATCAGATCCGCTTCACCGGCGGCTTCCCACAACAGTCGACGACTTTCCTGTTCGCCGACCATCCACATGTCCAGCTGATACACCGGCGCACCGCTGGCGCGCTCGAGAATCATCGGGTCGAGAAAGTCCGGGCCGCATTTGAACACGCGCACCTTGCGACCCTGATTGCGATGCAAACGGGCCAGCGCGGCGGTGACGGTGGTCTTGCCCTGACCGGAGGCCGGCGCGGCAATCAAGACCGCCGGGCAATGACGTGGTTGATTCACAGCTCGACGCCTTTTTGCGCTTTGATCCCGGCCTGAAAGGCGTGCTTGATGACACCCATTTCAGTGACCGTGTCAGCCAGCTCGATCATTTCCGGCTTGGCGCCGCGACCCGTGACGACCACGTGTTGCATCGGCGGACGCGCCTGCAAGTCGCTGAGCACCTGATCAAGGTCGAGGTAGCCGTGCTTGAGGGCGATGTTCAGTTCATCGAGCACCACCAGGCCAATCGACGGATCGCGCAACAGCTCGCGGGACACTTCCCACGCGGCTTCGGCGACGGCGATGTCACGCTGGCGGTCCTGGGTTTCCCAGGTAAAGCCCTCGCCCATCACATGAAAACGCACCTGCTCCGGGAAGCATCGGAAGAACAACTCTTCGCCCGTGCTGCTGCGCCCCTTGATGAACTGCACCACGCCGCACTGCATGCCGTGGCCCATCGAGCGGGCGAGCATGCCGAAGGCCGAGCTGCTTTTGCCCTTGCCGTTGCCGGTCAGCACCAGCAGCAGGCCGCATTCATTCGGGGAATTGGCGATGCGTTCGTCGATCACGGCTTTTTTGCGCAGCATGCGCGCCAGATGGCGTTCGTCACGATCGGGAGTATCAGTCATGGGGGAGCTCTCCGTTGAGGCTGGATAACGGCGGGCAGGCACAAGAATAGACGGCAAGAAGCCTGGCATCGCCCACCGTGATGCCGCTGAATGGATCAGGCCGGTCTCCGGGCTCATGAGCGGCGTTTCGCCTGACTGCGCGCCTTCCCATATCGACATTCGACACAGTGGCTCAAGGCGCAGCCTTCACTCATTTACCGTTGCGGGGGCAGCGCCGGGATCGTGGTTGTTCATAAATTGAACGAGCGCACACACCGGCTTCCCTGTTTCACTCTGTCGACCGACGCCACAGAGCACCTGAAACAAGCCGCGAAGGTTAGAGGGTTGGGGGTGGAGCGTCAATTAAAGCCGGGAGACCGCCGGGCGAATAACTGCCGTCGATCAATAAAATGACGCCAATCTTGTGCCACACTCTCAGCAGTGATATCAAAGCGCCACAACCTGACAACACAATAACAAGGGTGAGCCACATGCAAGGCATGACCATCAGCAATCCGAAGCTGGAATTCCTGCGCCCGGTGCTGGAGCGCTGGTTTGACTGTATCGACCGCTACAACGCGGTGCGCGGCGATAACGACACGCCTTACTGGTACGACGAAAAAGCCAACCTCGGCTTGCTCTCGGCTGCCGCGTGGATGGCGGAAATGGTCACGCTGCAGAACACACCCACCCGCAAACAAAACGAGGAAGGCGAACGCAACGCCCGCGCCGACCTGTTCATCTCCAGCAGCGAAGAACGCGCCTACCTCCAGGCCACTCAGCGCTGGCCACGGGTCAACAGCTTGAACCTGACGCAGGCCCTGGCCGATATCACCAGCGACGCCAAGCGCATCAGCTACGCCAGCGACCTGAAACTCGGCTGCCTGTTCGTCGCCCCGCAAAAGGCCCAGCACGGCGCCACGCCGGAAGAACTCCAGGACATGGTCGACGACCTGCAAAAGGAACACAGCTGCGCGGTCGCCTGGTATTTCCCCTACGCCTACCGCAAGTTGCGCAACGAAGCGGGCAACTATCATCCCGGCATCGCCGTACTGTTCAAGGAAGCCCGCGGCTGACCGGTTGAACCATCGCGGGTTTGCACTTCTCTATTGATCAGGTCACTGCATTTATAGGGAAGATCAGCATGCACAAGCCCCTGCTCGTTCTCGTCATCGCCCTCACAGGAGGGCTCGCTGCCTGCAGCGAGACCTCCACCCTGCAAGTCTCCGACGGCACCGGCCCGTCCCCTCGACTGCCAGAACCGAACAAGACCCTGATCCCGACAGTCAACATCGCCCCGGCAATCGGCTGGCCGGACGGCGCGAAACCCACGGCAGCAACGGGAACGCAAGTGGCGGCATTTGCTGAAAACCTCGATCACCCGCGCTGGCTGTACGTGCTGCCGAACGGTGACGTGCTCGTCGCCGAAACCAATGCGCCGCCCAAACCCGATGATGGCAAAGGCGTTAGAGGCTGGGTCATGAAGAAAGTCATGGGCCGCGCCGGTGCCAGCGTCCCAAGCCCGAACCGGATCACGTTGCTGCGCGACAAAGACCACGACGGCATCGCCGAAACTCGCACGGTGTTTCTGGAAAACCTTAATTCGCCCTTCGGCATGACCCTGGTCGGCAATGACCTGTATGTCGCCGACACGGACCGCTTGCTGCGATTTCACTACCAGGACGGCACCACGACCATCAAGTCGCCGCCGATCAAAGTGGTTGATCTGCCGGGCGGCACGCTGAATCACCACTGGACCAAAAACGTGATCGCCAGCAAGGACGGCAGCAAGCTGTACGTCACGGTGGGTTCCAACAGCAACGTCGCCGAAAACGGCATGGATCAGGAAGAAGGTCGCGCGGCGATCTGGGAAGTGGATCGCGCCACCGGCAAGCATCGGATTTTCGCCTCGGGCCTGCGCAATCCCAACGGCATGGCCTGGGAACCGCGGAGCGGCGCGTTGTGGACGGCGGTCAACGAGCGAGATGAAATCGGCAGCGACCTGGTGCCGGACTACATCACCTCGGTCAAGGACGGCGGGTTCTATGGCTGGCCTTACAGCTACTACGGCCAGCACGTCGATATTCGCGTCGAGCCGCAAAACCCGGACCTGGTGGCTAAGGCCATTGCTCCGGACTACGCGGTCGGCCCGCATACCGCCTCACTGGGTCTGACGTTCGCTGAAGGCAACAGGCTGCCAGCGCAATTCAAGGAAGGCGTGTTCATTGGCCAGCATGGTTCATGGAACCGCAAGCCGCACAGTGGTTACAAAGTGATTTTCGTGCCGTTCAGTGCCGGCAAACCGAACGGAAGCCCGGTTGACGTGCTGACGGGCTTCCTCAATGACGAGGAAAAAGCCATGGGCCGGCCGGTGGGTGTGGTGATTGATCAGCAGGGTGATTTGCTGGTGGCGGATGATGTGGGGAATAAGGTGTGGCGGGTGTCGGCAACCCAGTAACTGCGCCACACACATACCCTGTAGGAGCAAGCTTGCTCGCGATAGCGGTGCATCAGGCAACATCAATGTTGGATGTACTGCCCTTATCGCGAGCAGGCTCGCTCCCACAGGGATCAGCGTTACCGCTTGCGGCAGAGGGTTAAACCATCGCCCAGCGGCAACAACGACAGATCCACACGCGAGTCATCCTTCAAGGCACAGTTGAGCGCCTGGATAGCGCGGGTGTCTACGCTTTCGGGATTCGGCTCCAGCACCCTCCCGCTCCACAGGGTGTTATCGAACACCGCCAGACCACCAACGCGCAGCAGACGCAACGCGTGCTCCAGGTAGGCCGGATAGTTGGCCTTGTCGGCATCAATGAAAATCAAATCGAATTGACCGGGTTGATCCAGCCGAGCCAGGGTTTCCAGCGCGGGCGCCAGGCGCAGGTCAATTCTTTCGGCAACGCCCGCTTCCTGCCAGTAACGGAGCGCCGTGGCGTTGTAGTCGCCGGGGATATCACAGCAAATCAACGAACCGTCATCCGGCAATGCCGCCGCCATGCACAACGCGCTGTAACCGGTGAAGGTGCCGACTTCCAGCAAACGCCTCGCGCCGGTGAGTTTCACCAGCAATGCGAGGAACTGCCCCTGCTCCGGCGCCACCTGCCAGCGCGCCATCGGCAGCGCCTGGGTTTCATCGCGCAAACGCTTGAGCAGCGGCGTTTCCCTAAGGGAAACGTCGAGCAGGTATTGATACAGGGAATCATCGAGATTGAGTGTGCGGGCGGTCATGACGACCTCTGCGAACTAGGGGTTACGCGCCAAATGCTCGGGTTGCAGAACACGCTTGGCGCTCAGGTAAGCTTTCTGCCAATACGCTTTGGACAAGCTGTCGAGCTTCACCGTGCCACCAGTGGCTGGCGCATGCACGAAACGGCCTTCGCCAACGTAGATCCCGGCATGGCTGACCTGGGAGCCGCCATTGGTGGCGAAGAAAACCAGGTCGCCGGTTTGCAAGCCTTCCTTGCCGACATTGGCTGCCTGCATGCTGATCATCTCGCGCGTGGTGCGTGGCAGGGAAATGCCCGTCACGTCACGGTAGACATAACCGATCAGGCCACTGCAATCGAACCCGGAATCTGGCGTATTGCCGCCCCAGCGATAAGGCGTGCCCACGAGGCCCAAGGCGCGAAACAACACGTCTTCCGCCTCAGGCGAAAAAGGTTGTGCGGAGCCGAAGACAATGGGTGCGCGAACCACCGGCGCAGGTGGCGGTGTGCGGCTGGCGCAGGCACTGAGCAGCGCTGCGAAGAACATGAGTGCGAGGCGGGCCGACATCGTCATAAGCAGAACATCCTGATCTGGCTGCGGCTTTTTCCACCGCAAAGGCAGAAAAGAAAACCGCCTGCGCAGGACGCAGGCGGTTTGCCATCAATAATAGATCAGGATTCTAGCGGGTACGCGGCAAACTTCAAGTAAGACTTTAAGTTCGCCTTACAAACTGTCCGCCTACTCTGTTGCAGAGAGGCCGTTGCCGCCACTGATGTGGCGACAGACTAGACAATTACTTGCGTGCCGTGACCACGGTCGGGGCCATCGCGAGTGCGCGCTTGGCTTCGATGAAGGTTTTGCTCCAGTAGCTGTCGCCCAGACTATCGACCCGGACACCACCGCTTTTGCGGCTGCTGGAGTGGATGAACTGGTTGTCACCCAGGTAGATCCCGGCGTGACTGACACGACCGCGGCGACCATTGGTGGCGAAGAACAGCAGATCGCCCGGCTTGAGCGCGCTACGGGAAACCAGTGGCGCGTCAACGTTGATCATTTCGCGAGTGGAACGCGGCAGGTTCATGCCGGCCTCTTCACGAAACAGGTAACCGATGAAGCCGCTGCAATCGAAGCCAGCCTCGGAGGTGCCGCCGAAACGGTAACGGGTACCGATCAGGGACATGCCACGCTCGAGGATGCTGTCGGCCAGAACCGGAAGCTGGTAGGACTTGCCGTCGGCGAAGTCTGCCAGTTCTTTATCGGTGGCCAGTTCTTCCTGGAAAAGAACGGAAGAAGATTGCGCGGTAACTGAATTTTTAACCTGCTGTTGTTGCTCTTGCTGGGACACTGGAGAGTGAGCAGCGCAACCGAACAACAGGGTGACGAGTGCGAGAGGCACGAGGGGTGCGAAGCGATTTAGCATGGGCACGACCGTGGCTGATAGTTGTAAAGAAGCCGAGACTATGCCCGCTATCAACCTCATTTGCAAATTCAATCGAACTTTATGTGACTTCTTGGTTTCGCGTTTACATCTAAGCGCTTAAGCCCCATTTAGACGCTCGCGCAGCCTGCCCCATGCAGGAAAGCGGATTTTGTGGCGCCTGAAATATGCCGCAACCCCTGAAAAACCTGGGCCTTACCAGCCCAACGTTTCTTTCAGGAACGGAATGGTCAGCTTGCGTTGAGCTTGAAGGGAGGCCTGATCGAGACGCTCAAGCAGCTCGAACAGCGCGCTCATGCTGCGAGTACCGCGAGTCAAAATAAAATGCCCGACTTCGTCGGTCAGGTGCAGGCCGCGACGGGATGCGCGCAGTTGCAAGGCACGCAATTTGTCTTCGTCGGACAGCGGACGCATCTGGAAGATCAGCGCCAGGGTCAGGCGGGATTTCAGGTCCGCCAGCTTCACCGGCAATTCACGCGGCGAGGTCGATGCCGCAATCAGCAAACGCCGACCGCTGTCACGCAGGCGATTGAACAGATGGAACAACGCCTCTTCCCAATCCGCGCGCCCGGCAACCGCTTGCAAGTCGTCGAGGCAGACCAGTTCGTATTGTTCGAGGTTGTCGAGGATTTCGATACCGCGATCCAGCAGCTCGGCCAACGGCAAGTACACCGCTGGCTCCCCCAACTGTTCAAAGCGCAGACAGGCCGCCTGCAGCAGATGCGTACGCCCTACCCCGTCCTTGCCCCAGAGATAAATCAGGCTTTCAGTCCAGCCGGCGTCGGCTTCGCAAAGCCGCTCGACATAGCCGAGTGCAGCGGCATTGGCGCCTGGGTAGTAATTGATAAAGGTAGCGTCATCACGCAGACGCACACCTAGGGGCAGCTGAATCGGTTTCATGCTGACTGAACAGTTCCAAAGGAACCGTTAGTGGCCTCTGTGTAAAGTTTGCGAAGTTTATACCCGTGACGCTGACCGCACAATGCGACAGACCATAAGCAAAATCAAAGGTTTGCGTTATCGCACCGGTTTTATGACTGTTTCTTTGGCGGCGCATGTGACAGCCACGCAAGGGATACGGGCCAGCCTGGCACTGAACCAGGCCGCCCGCGACGGGCTATCAGCGAACCTTACAGCTCAGGTTCATCTACGCCACTGTAGATATCAGAATCTTTATACAAATCATGCACATGGCGCACCAGCACCATGATCACCGCCGCCACCGGGAGCGCCAGCAGCACGCCGGTAAAACCGAACAGTTCACCGCCTGCCAAAATCGCAAAGATCACCGCCACCGGATGCAGGCCGATCCGGTCGCCCACCAGCAACGGCGTCAGCACCATGCCTTCCAGCGCCTGGCCGACCATGAACACCGCAACGATGCCAATCATCGGGTACAGGTCGCCACCAAACTGGAACAGGCCGGCAATCAACGCCGCGCCAATCCCGATGACAAACCCCATGTACGGCACAATCGCCGCCAGACCGGCGATCATCCCGATCAGCAACCCCAGCTCGAGCCCTACCAGCATCAGGCCCGCCGAATAGATCACACCCAGCGCCACCATGACCAGCAGCTGCCCGCGTACGAACGCCCCCAGCACTTCATGGCATTCGCCGGCCAGAATCACGACGCGCTCTTCACGAGCGCGGGGTAACAGGCTGCGGATCTTGGCCATCATCACGTCCCAGTCCCGCAGCAGGTAAAAGCTCACCACCGGGATCAGCACCAGATTGGCCAGCCAACCGATCAACGCAAGGCCGGAAGCGGTCGCCTGACTCAACACCATGCCGACAATGTCGGTGGTCTGGCCCATGTGCTCGCTGATTGCCGCCTTGAGTTTGTCGAATTTCCAGAAACCATCCGATAACCCGAACTTCGATTGCGCCCACGGCAATGCAGTGTGCTGCAACCAGTCGAGCATCTGTGGCGCCAGCTCATACAAGCGAAACAACTGCTTGGCGAGCATCGGCACCAGCACCAGCAACAACGTGGTGAAAATCAAAGAGAACAACGCGAACACCGCCACCACGCCCCAGGTCCGCGAGAGCCCGGCCTTTTCCAGGCGATCCACCAGCGGGTCGAACAAGTAGGCCAACAACAGCGCCACCAGGAACGGCGTCAGAATCGGATGCAACAGCCAGATAAACGCGCAGAGCAGAACCACTCCACCCAACCAGAACCAACGCCGCGTATCGGCCATGTACCACTCCATATGCATCTATATAAAGAAAGAAAACCTTACCAACGGAAACGCAGTTGCGGCACCGGTGCAGGCGTTGGCGCAATAGCGGGCGCCGAACCCTGGACCACCGGCTGGACAGCCGCCGTCGGAGCCGGTGCCTCACCCGCCGGAACCTCCTGCAACTTCGCCAGCGACAACTGCGAGCGCAACTGCTCGGCGCTGCCATTGACCCGGTAGAGAATACGGTTCCCGTCAACACTTTGCAGACGCGCGCCAAACGGCTCAAGCAAACGCCCGAGCGTTGCATAGTGCTCCAGGTTCATGCCCTGCACTTCCAGCAATTGCTCACCCGAAGTACCTGGCTTGACCACAAACCGTGGCGCCAGACGCTGACTGACCGCCAGCAGCACCGCGTCAGCCACAGCGGCCTGATCCGCGCCCTGCACGCTGCCCGCCTCCTTCTGATCGCCCAGCCACAAATGCCATTTGGCCTGCCACTGACCGCCCTCTTCCCGGGCATGCACCGCCAGCAAGGCATCGGCGTTGTAACGCTCCGATGCACCGCGCAGTGGCGCTGCATCCGTACCTTCCAGATTCGGTGCAGTGGCGACCAATTGTTCACTCAAGTCCGCCAATGGCAGACGCAGCGGCAGACCACGATGTTGTGCGGCACGACGCAGCGGCGCAGCAGCGGCCTGACCATCACCGACCAGGCTCGAACCTTCTGCGGAATCATTCAACCACCAACCGAGGATCGACGGCCGGTTTGCCCCCCACAGCGACAGCCCGGCACGGCGCAACGCCTGTTCGGTCGAGGCCGGGTCGAAATCGACTTTCAGCACTTCCGGCGGGCCGGCGTCGAAGCCGTATTGACTGATGATCTGCTGCGGGTCCTTGCGGACGGCCGCCAACCCCGGACTTTGCGCCGCCTTGGGGTCTCCGGTCAGGCGCAATACCAGCGTGTCGAGCGCACGCTGGGTGGCTTGATCGCGCTCTTCAGGCGCCTGACTGGTGACTGGCTCGCGCACCTGATAAAGGCCTTTTACGGTTTCGGCATGACTCGCCAGGCTGACCAGGGACAAACAACCCACAAACAATGATCTGAAAAAACGCATGGAGGATTCCTGACGACAAGAGCGGCTGGAACTGACCGCATGAAGACAATCGAGCAAGGCTGTGACCATCGCCCGACGCAAAACATTCACACGTCCCGGTTAAGTTTTTCGCACTGCCATAACGATAGACGGTTAATCGCGATACCTTATACAGCCAAGCGGGAGACGACCAACACGGGCAATTACGGTTTTTTTGTATCGATATGCCCCTGCTGTCGGCCTGAGGATGGCCGCTGCCCCTCAAGCCTGATAAAATCGCGCGCCTTCGCAGACCGGCAACAGCCGGGCAGTGTCGGAATAGCGCGCATGGCACTTGCCTTCGTCTGTTCCGACAGTCCCACTGGACCCGGTCGTTACCCCTGAATCCCCCCTAAAGGCCTGGATCATGAGCAAGCAACCCTCCCTGAGCTACAAGGACGCCGGTGTAGACATCGACGCCGGTGAAGCATTGGTCGAACGCATCAAGAGCGTCGCCAAGCGCACTGCGCGCCCGGAAGTCATGGGCGGCCTGGGCGGTTTCGGCGCCCTCTGCGAAATCCCGGCCGGCTACAAGCAGCCTGTGCTGGTTTCCGGCACCGACGGCGTCGGCACCAAGCTGCGCCTGGCGCTGAACCTGAACAAACACGACAGCATCGGCATCGACCTGGTGGCCATGTGCGTGAACGACCTGGTCGTCTGCGGCGCCGAGCCGTTGTTCTTCCTCGACTACTACGCCACCGGCAAACTCAACGTCGAAACCGCGACCCAGGTCGTGACCGGTATCGGCGCAGGCTGCGAACTGTCCGGCTGCTCCCTGGTCGGCGGCGAAACCGCTGAAATGCCTGGCATGTACGAAGGCGAAGACTACGACCTGGCCGGTTTCTGCGTCGGCGTCGTGGAAAAATCCGAAATCATCGACGGTTCGAAAGTCGCTGCCGGCGATGCCCTGCTCGCCCTGCCGTCTTCCGGCCCGCACTCCAACGGCTACTCGCTGATCCGCAAGATCATCGAAGTCTCCGGTGCCGACATCGAAAACATCCAGCTCGACGGCAAACCGCTGACCGACCTGCTGATGGCCCCGACCCGCATCTACGTGAAGCCGCTGTTGAAGCTGATCAAGGAAACCGGCGCGGTCAAAGCCATGGCCCACATCACCGGTGGCGGCCTGCTGGACAACATCCCGCGTGTACTGCCAAAAGGCGCTCAAGCGGTAGTTGACGTGGCGAGCTGGAACCGCCCTGCCGTGTTCGACTGGCTGCAAGAGAAAGGCAACGTCGACGAAAACGAAATGCACCGCGTACTGAACTGCGGCGTCGGCATGGTGATCTGCGTGGCTCAAGAGCACGTTGAAACCGCGCTGAACGTTCTGCGTGAAGCTGGCGAGCAGCCTTGGGTCATTGGTCAGATCGCCACCGCTGCCGAAGGCGCGGCCCAGGTAGAACTAAAGAACCTCAAGGCTCATTAATGTCCGTCACCTGTGATGTGGTGGTGCTGCTGTCCGGCACCGGCAGTAACTTGCAGGCCTTGATCGACAGCACGCGGACCGGCGACAGCCCGGTCCGCATCGCTGCGGTGATATCCAACCGCGCCGACGCCTACGGCCTGCAACGCGCCAGGGACGCGGGTATCGACACCCGCTCCCTGGATCACAAGGCTTTCGAAGGCCGCGAAGCCTTCGATGCCGCGCTGATCGAACTGATCGACGCTTTCAATCCCAAACTCGTGGTCCTGGCCGGTTTCATGCGCATCCTCAGCGCTGATTTCGTGCGCCACTACGCGGGTCGCCTGCTCAACATCCATCCCTCGCTGCTGCCCAAATACAAAGGGTTACACACTCATCAGCGCGCGCTGGAGGCCGGCGATACTGAACACGGCTGTTCCGTGCACTTTGTCACCGAGGAACTCGATGGCGGACCACTGGTCGTACAGGCAGTAATACCGGTAGAGTTGCACGATTCGCCGCAGAGTCTGGCGCAGCGAGTTCATACCCAGGAACACCTGATCTACCCGATGGCCGTACGCTGGTTTGCAGAAGGTCGCTTATCACTCGGTGAACAAGGTGCTTTACTGGATGGCAAGTTACTCGCGGCCAGTGGCCACTTGATTCGAACCTAGGAGATTTTATGCGTCGCGCCCTGCTCTTCGCTTGCGCTCTGCTTGCCCTGCCTTTCGCGCAGGCTGCAGAACTTCAACCCTTCTCCGCCAGCTACACCGCCGACTGGAAGCAGCTGCCCATGAGCGGCACCGCCGAGCGCAGCCTGACCAAGGAAGCCAACGGCGTCTGGAAGCTCAGCTTCAAGGCATCGATGATGATTGCCAGCCTGACCGAAGAAAGCACCCTGACCCTGGACAAGGACACCCTGCTGCCACAGTCCTACCACTTTGAGCGCGGTGGCCTGGGCAAAGCCAAGAAGGCTGACCTGGATTTCGACTGGACCACCAAAATGGTCACCGGCACCGATCGCGGCGACGCGGTCAAGATCCCGCTCAACCGCGGCATGGTCGACAAATCCACTTACCAGTTGGCCCTGCAGCATGACGTGGCCGCCGGCAAGAAAAGCATGAGCTATCAGGTGGTCGATGATGGTGAAGTCGATACTTATGACTTCCGCGTGCTGGGTTCGGAAAAAGTCGACACCAAGGCTGGCCAGATCGACGCGATCAAGGTCGAGCGCGTGCGCGACCCGACACAAAGCAAGCGCATCACCGTGCTGTGGTTCGCCAAGGATTGGGATTACCTGCTGGTTCGCCTGCAACAGGTCGAGACCGACGGCAAGGAGTACAACATCATGCTCCTGGACGGCAAGGTCAACGGCAAGGCTGTCAAAGGCAGCTGATCCGGATTGATACGAAAGCCCCGCCAATGCGGGGCTTTTTTTTGCCCACTCGGGGCTAATCAGGTGATCAATCCGTAAAGCCAGGATGATGTAAGACGACTGTTATACGCAGCCGTTACCCAACGACCGACGGACTGGACCACGCAATCAGCAGAATTTCCGGGATGATACATGAACCCGTCCCATCCAAAAGTGGTGTCGGTAGCTCCGCTGGTTAAAAATCGAGTGCACACCAGGTCCGTTCCGTTCCCACCTACGACAGGCAACTTACCGTCCTTTTGCTCACTAATAGAACTCCATCTACCAAGGAACCGCTGTGTTATTACTACCGGATCCCCCCCATTGAAGCGCTGCTCAGGTTTGCCTTCGCTATCCAGCCCCACTAGCAACGCCCCAATGCCCGATTGTAAAGAAGTGCCACCAACGCAGCGAATGCGGTCATCCTGCAACACCAAGATATCCCAAAAGGAAAACTCTGAACCCTCCCTCTCGAAATACGCCAAACCGTCGACTCCGAAAGTTTTATCCAACATGCCGTCAGCACTAAACCGAGCGATGACGCTTTTTTGGCCAGTCATCCCTGCAACGATAATTTTCCCGCTACGCTGGATCGCAAGCCCCTTCATGGTGATAAAAGCGGGCGTTATGACTACACCTTTAGCTCCAAAGGTGGGATCTACCTCTCCATTGGCCAACAGCCTGACCAACACCGCTACATCGCTAACGCTCGCAGTGTATCGCGCAGCCACAATTATTTTTCCGTCCGGTAACAAACTTGCTTTCGAACCGGTTTTGAGAGAGTGCCATTCTGGAAAAAATTGGTATGTTTTTTGACCGAACACCAAATCCGGGCTTCCACTGGGATTAAAGCGGGTCAAGGCCAGATTGCCTGTAGAATATCCGATCATCAGGATTTTCTTGTCAGGTTGCAGCACTGCCTGATGCAGGAACGAACGCGCTGCCTGATCGAAACGCCCCCTCACCACCCCTCCAACGCCAAAGCCAGTGTCCAGCACTCCGTCCTCGCTTACTCGACAGAGACAGAACTCACCACTCGTATTATCAAAAGTCGCAAGCGTCAAAGACGTACCTCCTTCCAGCAGTGAAACCGATCGCCCTATGCCTGCTGGTGCCTGGAATTTACCGCCTATTGCAAAAGAGGGGTCGAGCTCACCGCTCGCCGCCACACCGGGTGTATCGCTATGCATTGCCATTGTTTCTCTCCTTGAACCGGAAAAAAGAACATCTTTCCTTGGGCAATAGCGCGCATAAAACTCGTTGAACTCTGCCCGTTGCAGAAAGGATTGCGTCCAGTCGAGTTGATTCAAACACGCTCAACGAAGCCCGACTACTGTCATAAATGACAGTTACCCCCCCCCGGCAAGAGTTTGGAAGGCATCTCAGAAGGAATGCTCTATACCTTCAAGGTCTTTTTTGATCGAATGACTTTTCCTACTGCCGAGGTTTCCCATGACCATTACCGTCAATACCATTTCCGCCGAAGGCTTCCGCCACAGCGTACAAATCGATGACCACGAACTCTTCGCCGATGTCCCGACATCGTCCGGTGGCGAAGGCTCGGCGCCTGAGCCGCACGACTATTTCGATGCAGCGCTCGGCGCATGCAAGGCCCTGACCCTGAAGCTCTACGCGAAGAAGAAAGGCATCCCGCTGACCGGCGTTGGCGTAGAGGTCAAGCGCGACAACAGCCAGGAGCAAAAAGGCAAATACGCCCTGCACGTCAAACTGACCCTCAAGGGCGTGCTCACCGACGCCCAGCGCGACGAACTGCATCGCGTGGCCGACCGATGCCCAGTGCACAAGCTGATGACCACCAGCGAAGTCAGCATCGAAACCCACCTCTGCGAAGGCGCGTTCAGCCAATAGCGGCAAGGCTTGGGCAAGCGGGTTATGCTCCACGCGTCACCCGCTCAGCCTGGAATGCACCATGAACACTCCGCTCGTGATTCGCCCCCGCGCCGAAGATGTCGAAGGCCAACCGATTCTTCGCCCGTTGCCGTCAGCCAAATGCCGCAGCGTCGGTCCTTTTGTGTTTTTCGACCACATGCTGGAAACCCGTTATCCAGCGGGCAAAGGCATGAACATCCGTCAGCACCCGCACATCGGCCTGTCGACCCTGACCTACTTGTTCGAAGGAAAAATCCAACACAAGGACAGCCTCGGTTCCGATCAGGTGGTGGAGGCCGGCGACGTCAGCTGGATGACCGCTGGCAGTGCCATTGCCCATGTCGAGCGCACGCCCGAAGCCCTGAAGGCCAGCGGTTTCACGATGCACGGTTTGCAGATCTGGCTGGCATCGCCCAAGGATCATGAGCAAGGCCCAGGGCACTACAGCCATCACCCGGCAGCCACGTTGCCGGTCAGCGATAACCTTGGGGTGAAGATCCGGATGATCGCCGGGTCAGGCTTTTGCCTGGAATCGCCGGTACCGGTGCTTTCTCCTACGCTGTACGCGGAACTGAACCTGCAAACAGCAACCACGCTGCTGATTCCCACCGAGCATGAAGAACGGGCGTTGTATGTGTTGAGCGGTGAGGCGCAGCTCGATGGCGAGCCGATAGAGCCGTATTCGCTAGTGGTGCTGCCCGCCGGAGAAGAAATGACGCTGTTCGCCGAGAGCGACTGTCATGCGGTGCTATTTGGCGGCGCGCCGCTGGATGGACCGCGACGGATCAACTGGAATTTTGTGTCGAGCGATCCGGCGGCTATCGACGAAGCGCGGCGACGCTGGGCGGCCGGGGATTGGCCGACGGTGCCGGGGGAAAGCGAGCGTATTGAGCTGCCTTGAGATTTGTGGCGTTATTGCCGCCGCCATCGCGAGCAGGCTCACTCCTACGGTAGACCGAGTCGCAATCACTGTTCCCACATTGGAATGCGGTCTACTGT
>NZ_JAGYFX010000081.1:0-27980 GCF_019946615.1 Pseudomonas sp. BF-R-01 | reverse complement strand
TGTGGAATGACGTCGCCGGCGCCGATGGACCTTTGCTCGGCGGTGGCGTGGTCGGCGTGCGCGCCGGCTCGGACACTTCGACGCCGGTCAACGGCGGGCTCAACACCCACATCAACGGCACCTACGGCTACCTGACCCTGGACGCCCAGGGCAACGCCGAATATCACAGCACCCCGAATGCCGTGAACGGCCCCGGCGCGACCGACGTCTTCACCTACACCCTGCGTGATAACGACGGTGACGAAAGCACCACGACCATCACCATCGACGTCAGCAACGGCTGCATCAACGCAGTCAGCGACAATGGTGTCGCCATCATCACCAACGTCCTGTCGGGCAACGTCACGGTGCCGGGCGACGTGCTGCTGGCCAACGACATCGATGCCAACACCAACCCGCTGACCGTATCGCCAACCACCTTCAACACTGGCTGGATTGTCAAAGGTGCGGACTTTACCGGCAGCAACCCGAGCTACAGCTTCACCGGCAACAACGCTCAATCGGTGACCATCGCGCGCAGCGCATTCGTCGCCAACACCGCAGCCATGACCGCGGTGCTGGTGGTCAGCGGAGCGTTGGGCGAAGCCAAAAACAACAACGGCAACGGCAACGGCAACGGCAACGGCAACAGCAACAGCAACAGCAACAGCAACAGCAATGACGAGGACCACATCACCGTCACCCTCAAACAGGGTGAAACCCTGAACCTCGATCACAACTTGGCGGGCGGTCACGTCAGCATGGAGTACTCGGTCAACGGCGGCTCGTTCATCGGCATCGGCGATGGCCAGACCATCACCGCCGCAGTAGACGGCACCTACCAGATCCACATCATCAACATCGATGACGGCGGGCATGGCAACGGCAAGGGCACGGAAAATTATCAACTGACCATGACCGTCGACTACTCCGGCGCCCACAACACCACCCCGGACTATCACGGCGCCTACGCCGTCGACGACAGCACAGCGGTGACCATCAGCTATCAGGACGGTCACACCCTAACCGGCACAACGGGTGACGACATGCTGGTGGCGGGCACCGGCAACAACGTGATCAACGCCGGCGACGGCAACGATGTGCTCACTGCCGGTGCAGGCAACAACGAGCTGCACGGTGGCGCCGGCAATGACTTGCTCTACAGCGGCGCGGGCAACGACCTGCTCGACGGCGGCACCGGTATCGACACCGCGAGCTACGCCCACGCCACCGCCGGGGTCAAAGTGGATCTGAGCCTGCTCGGCGCGCAAAACACCGTGGGCGCCGGCACCGATACCCTGACCGCCATCGAAAACCTCACCGGTTCCAGCTTCGATGACAAACTGACCGGCGACAGCCACAACAACATCATCACTGGCGGCCTCGGCAACGACGTGCTCAACGGTGGCGGCGGCGATGACGTGCTCATCGGCGGCCTCGGCAACAACACCCTCACCGGTGGTGCCGGTGCCGACTCCTTCCTGTGGCTCAAAGGCAACAGCGGCCACGACGTGGTTACCGACTTCACGCCAGGCACCGACAAACTCGACCTGTCGCAACTGTTGCAAGGGGAGAACGGCACGGCGGCGTCGCTGGATGACTACCTGCACTTCAAAGTCACCGGCAGCGGCGATTCACTGGTCACCAGCATCGACGTCAGCGGCATGGCGGGTGCTGCGCCAAACCAGACTATCGACCTGGCCGGTGTGGACCTGGCCAGCCATTACGGTGTGACACCGGGCGCGGGTGGAGTGATTGCCGGGGCGGATACGGCGACCATCATCAACGGCATGCTGAATGACCATTCGTTGAAGGTCGATACCGTGTGACCTGAAACCTTAAACAACAAAACCCGCCATCCCTGTGTAAGGGATGGCGGGTTTTTTGTTGTGCGTTGTTTAGGGAAGTGTCCGACCGGCGGTAGCAAAACCTGTGATTTCTGACAGTAGCCAGACGTTGGTGCCTGCCTTTAAATCATGTCATCGGTTGAGTGAAAGCGTTTTTTACAAGCAGTTCGACAAATCGATTTTTTACTCCCGTCGGCCGTCACCCTGGCCTTTCACGACATTGTTTTCCGAAGCAATCGCCGGGTCTTTTTTGACCGTGCGCAGATCCGCCACATCCTGGGCAGTTGAAGCCCGTTAACAAGGAACTGTGAAATGACTATCTATGAAAAGTATAAAGTGCTGACTCCGCAAGAACAGCGGTTGTACAACAATAAAGTGATGCTGGCCAATCAAGAACCACCCCCGAATGATCCACCCAGTTTGCCGAATACTACGTTGTTACCTGCGACGGCCGATGATCCAGGTCAACAGCTCCAGTACAAAGATCGGGTGTTTCCTCTGGTTGTGGATGTTCCTTTTTTTCCCGATGCCAGTTCTCCAGATCCAGAAAGAGTCACTGTGCAGTTGAAGTGGGATGGCACCCTGTTCGGACCTGTCCAGGATTTTGTAACGCCTTTGACTTCCGACGAGATTGCTGCAAAATTTCCAATGAAATTTGAAGTTAATGTGGGGCGTATCAACGTTCCGGGGCCGCATTTGTTGTCTTATCATCAGACTTACGGGCCGAATGATGCCAGAACAGAAGATCTTGAAATCAATATTGATATGGATCCGCCTGTCCCTGTTGGGAAAGTAGGGGTTCCGGCTGAAATTGAAGCAGATTTAACGATTACCAAGGCCTATCTGGATACTCATGGCTTTGTTAAGTTGACATGCCGAGAGTGGGGAGGGGCAAAGATCGGAGACGAAATTGAGTTTCGATATGGCCGATCGATACCCAACTCCCGACTCATTGAAAGAATCGTACGCAACGATCTTTCGATCTTGCCTTCAACCGATAAACTGAACAAGGCATTTATTGGATCAGCAGAGGGGGATTATTCGCTGTTTTTTGTCCTGTTTGATCGTAAAGGTAATCCAAGCCTTTTATCCGAGTTTTTGACGCTGGATGTGGTGCTCTCTGATCCTCCGGCAAACCAGACTCTGCAGGTTGCGCTGCACGATGATGATGATCAGATTCTGGTCGAGGATGCACAGACACCGGTCATTGCCAAAATCAGCTACGACAACTGGCAACCTCAAGACAGGCTGCTGTTGAGCGTCGATGGGCAACCCGCCATCAATGTGGCTGTTACTCAGGTTCCGTTTTCACTTCCGCTGCCCTATAAATACCTGCACAACGGCAATGTGGGTCCGAAAACGGTTCCTCTTCTCTGGCAGATCCAGCGAAATAAACTTTTTCATCCCAAGACTCCAACTCCGAAAGATCTGAACATTGACCTTGATTCGCCACTGCCGATTGATCCGGATAATCCGGGGTTGCCAGGTTTTCCGCATGACAAGCTTCTCCCGGTGACAGTGCAAGGTACGGTAACGACGGACCCTAACAAGATCAGGGCTGTTGACCTGGTTGCCGACGTGGATGCGCAGGTACTTATTTATGAGGGGTTCAAGACGGGTCAGGTTGTATCGCTTTATGTGGAAGGAGTTGCCGTTCCGGAGGACCCTGCCAATGTAAGAGGCAAGGGTGGTGTCTGGACGATGGATGGTACTGAAACGGCTGCAACGATGTTGACCTTTACTATCGCTCCGGAAATTTTTGAAGCAAGTGGAAATAATCCGGCCACCAAGGTTCACTACAATGTGACTCACTCGCTCAACGAGAACTTCAATCGTTCAAAAGATCAGGAAGTTGATGTTTTCTTAGTACCGGTTACTATCCCCAAACCAAAATTTCTTCACACGGTTACCGGTCTATGGGGACCTACATTAGGGTGTCGTTCGATTAAAGATGATTCATTGCTGGGCAAGGTCATTGAAGTAGAGGTTCCAGGTGGCGAGCTTAGGCTGGCAAATCAGGACCTTTCATTTGTTTATCAGGGCTATGCTAACGATCTGTCCACCCCCGGGGACAATAAACCAGGGCCAGTAATACCGGGCAACACCGTAACGGTGACAAAAAGACCGACTCCTGATGAAGCCAGAGATGGCTTCCTTGTGAAAATTCCTTATGCGCAGTTTGCCGTGACCAATGACGGTTGGGGCGACCTTAAGTATACGGCATTAATAGATGGGCAACCGGCCTCGGGAGGGTCCGATCCGACCAAAGTAACGATGCGTATCGGTGGGGGGACCTGCCCAATCTAATGACTTGTTTAAGGAGGCACTTGGTGCCTCCTTTTTTGTCAGCGATGGGAATGGTTTTTATTGTTCCGTGCAATGGTTGGTATGACGGATTTTCCGTAGTCGAAAGAGATTAGTCCTACATTTATTCGTAGGAAGCGTCTGTATCGTCCGCACCCTTTGGTGTCTCCCAACAGTTGGCCAACGGAGACCGGATCACGAGAAGGTGCAGGCAAATGACGACTCAATACAAAGTTTTACGCGTACCTGCTGGTACAGGTGCTTTTAAATCGCTGGCGACATTGCCGGCTTTTTTTTTGATGAGTTGTTCAGCGTTTGCGGCAACTATCGTTGATAACGGCAACACGTTGGATGTCGATTCGTCCACGGCGCCAATCACCGATTATCTGGTGAGAAATAACAGCACGTTAAATGTAACAGGCGCGACGACCAACAGTGTCACAGTCACCAGCGGTTCTACCCTGACGATCAATGGTGGGATCGTCAACGGCAATAGCGGCGGCAACGGTGTAACGATCAATAGCAGTACGGCGACTATCAATCAGACCACGGTGACCGCCGACGCCACCGCTTTGTTGGTCAACCGTCCTAACGGATCGAACCTGGGCTCTACGGTGACGGCTACTGACAGTCAGTTCAGTGGTGCCGTAACTGGCGCCACAGTGTCGGGCCTGAGTACTCTCAACTTGATCAATAGCCAAGTGACGGGAACGGCCGCAGGCAGTCGCGGGCTGGACATTTTTGGCGGCGCAGTGCGTGCAACGGCGGGTACCCGCATCAGCGGTGATGTTGCGGGTGTATTGATAAAAAAAGACCCGGCGAACGTGGGGAATGCTTCCCTGGTGCTGGACAACTCTACCGTTGAAGGTCGCAATGGCGCGGCCATTGTTGTGGCGCAGGCCACCGATGCCAGCATCGAGGTGTTGAACAACTCCACGCTGATTGGCAATAACGGCAATGTACTTGAAGTGGAAGGCGCCTCGACGGCGAACATGCGGGTTGCGAACAGCGCCTTGCAAGGCAATGTGCAAGTGACTGGCAATAGCACCGCCAATCTCACCTTCGATAGCGCTTCGATGGAGGGCGATATCCTGCGCGAGAACGGTTCGACGGCCAATGTCACCTTGAACAATGGCTCAACGTTCACCGGACGCCTGAACAACAGCAACCTGAGCCTTAACAGCGGTTCGAGCCTGACCATGGTTGGCGATGACCGCATCGACACTCTGACGTTGAGCGACAGCACGGTTAATTTCGGTGCGCCTGGCGTGCCACGTGCGAATCGTCAACTTGAGGTGGGTACGCTCAATGGCAGCGGCATCATTGCCATGCAGGGCAACTTCCAGACCGGTGAAAGTGACTTGCTGAAAGCCGGCTCGGCCACTGGCAGCTATGAATTGGCCGTCAATGCTTCGGGCAAGGACGCGACGTCTCCTCAACAATTGACGCTGGTGCAGATCGGAAATAACCAGGCAGATTTCGCGCTGTTGGGTGGCCGGGTCGATGCGGGGACATGGCAATACGATTTAGCCGAAAGAACCAACGCCTCCGGCGAAGCGGAGTATTACCTGAACCCTACCACCCGACTCAGCTCCGGTGCTCAATCGGTAGTGGCATTGTTTCAAACAGCCCTTACCGTGTCCTATGGCGAATTGAAGTCGCTGGAAAACCGCATGGGCGAGTTGCAGGCGGATGACAAGCGCCACGGCCTGTGGGTACGAGCTTATGGCAACAAGTGGAACGTTGACGACGGTTCGATGGGTGTGGGTTATCGTCAAGAGCAACAGGGTTTCACCCTGGGCGCCGATACCCGACTGGGTGACAGTCCGTGGACTGTCGGTATGCTGGCGGGATACAGCAAATCCGATCTGAATCTCAACGGCGGCACCTCGGCCACGGTTGACAGTTACTACTTCGGTCCTTATTTCGGCTGGCGGAATCAGGACAATGGCTACTTCGTTGATGGTGCCCTGAAGTTCAACCATTTCCGTAACGAGTCCAAAGTCGGTATGAGCGATGGCAAACGTGCCGAAGGCGATTACAACAACTCGGCTGTGAGTGCGATGGTAGAAGGGGGTCGCCAAATTGATCTGGGGGATGGCTGGTTTGCCAAACCTTCTGTTCAGGTATCCGCTGCAATCATCCAGGGAGAAAGCTATTACTTGGACAATGGCATGAGCGCTGAGGGTGACGACACGCATTCATTGCGCACAAAGCTCGGCGTTATGGCGGGTCGAAGCATCAACCTGGGCGATACTCAGGTGCGTCCATACGGGCGAGTGGCGGTGGTCCATGAGTTTGCATCGAACGATAACAACGTGCGGGTCAATGGAAACTCGATCAATAACAACCTGTCGGGCAGCGGTTTCGAAGTCGGTGCCGGGGTGATGGTTTCAATGTCCGAGAGGCTGCACCTTGGTGTCGGTGTCGATTATGCCAAGGGTAAAAATATCGAACAGCCCGTGGCTGCCACCTTCAGTGCGAACTATCAGTTTTAAATGTCTGAGACAAAAAAAACCGCTAAAAGCGGTTTTTTTTGCACTGCCACAATGGTCTTTGTTAACTGTCGGTAGAACCGTTCGCCGAAACCCGCGTGAACCTTACTTTATTCGATTCGGCGTTATGATCGTCGGAAGCAACGGCACTGACCTCATAGGCTCTGCCTACTGCCAATCCGGTGAGGAGTGTCGCCCAATTACCATCCTCGTTGGCCGACTCTGATTTCGGGTCGACGGTCCCGTTGACCTTGAGGTTGACCGACGCTAGCGGTTCGGTTTTGCCGCCGACTCTTACATAACTGGAGGTGGTGTTACCGTTATCGATAATTTCCTCTTTGGCATCATGCACTTGGGTTTCGCGTGGTGCGATGGATTTTCTGACCTCAAACGAGTACGGGCCAGACTCACCGCCATCGGGGTATTTTGCCTTGGCAACAAGGCGATAATTATCGAGTGGCAGCGGGCCGATGGGGACTTCGTAGCCATCAGCTCCGATTTGCCCCTCACCTAAAGAGTCGTTGCCGTTGAAGATCTCGACGTACTCGCCTGCTTCGCCTTCGCCTTTGGCAATCAGGTTGCTCTCATAGGTGAAACCACCGTCATCGACGGTTGTTCCATGGGTGTCAGTCACGGTGTCCAGCGTTACAAGATCCGCCCCTTTAACGGTAAAGGTTCTGGGCGTAGGGGTTACTTCCCCGTCACCGTACAGTTTTTTGGCTTTCAGGCTATGCACGCCTGGGTCCAGTTTGATTTTGATTTCCCACTCGCCGTTACCCTTGGCGGTCGCCGGCGGAAATCCTTCTGGGGCGTCGTGGTCGAGGAGTTGAACATCCTTGCCTGGCCTGCACTTGCCCACGACGGTGAGGTTTTGGTCGGAGGTAGTGTCGCCTTCGTTGACAGGATTGCCGTCCGAGTCTTCGACAGCATCGAGAGACAGGCCGATGTCCGCTGCAACGTTGAAGTTTCGTGGTTCGGATGATTTACCTTCGCCGTAGAGTGCCTTGACGGTGATGGTGTAGGAGGTGCCTGACAGCAGATTCTTGAGTTCAAGTGTGTAAACGCCATTTTGGTTAACCGGCGCCTCTTCAAGTGGTGTGCTGCCATTGAACGCCTGAACTCTCTGATTCGGCAGGGCTTTGCCTGTGACGCTCACCGATGAGGAGTAGGTCGTTTCTCCTTCACCAATCATTCCCTCGTCATCTTTCAGGGACTCGATGATGGGGGCGTCGGCGACCACGGTGAAGGTTCGAGGTGGGCTGGAAACAGGTTTGTTGCCGTAATTACCCATGGCAGTCAGGCTGTATTTTTTGACTTCCTTGACCTCGAATAACTCGGTCTTCCATTGGCCTTCCCCGTCGCTTTGGGCGGATGCCAATTCAAAAAAGCCGTCCCGTACCAGAATCGGCTTGTCCGGCTCAGCGGTTCCACTGACCGTGAAGAAGGTATCGGAGGTCGTGCCGTTTTGACCTACAAGGACATTTTTGGAGTCCCTGACGGCTCTGATACTCAATGTCAAATCTGTTTCCTCGGGCGCAGTGCCCGATGGGACGTTCGGTTGTCTGGCTGTCATGGTGATGGACTCCGGTCCTGGTGTGAGTGCCGGATTGATTTAATGCGTGAAGCATCAGCATTGACTACTGTCAGAAATAACAGTTGTGGAAGGGTTTCCGATAAGCGGTTGGAGTGACGGCCAGCATCACATCGCAATGGCTCGGATTTTCAGAGTGTTTTTTGCCGAAGAATATATACCGTCACCAGCACCGCACTGGTCAGCATGAACCCGCGCGCCCACGGCAGGGGCACCAGGTAGCAGGACAACAGAATACTCGCCCACATCAGGCCGATGGCGTAGACCTTGCCCTTGAGCGGAATGCCGTTGCCGTCGAGGTAGTCGCGAATCCACGGACCCAGCCGTGGATGTTCCACCAGCCAGTTGTAAAAACGCGGCGAACTGCGGGCGAAGCAGGCGGCCGCCAGCAGCAGGAAAGGCGTGGTGGGCAATACCGGGAGGAAAATCCCGATCACCCCCAGCGCTACGCTCAGCCAGCCGATGGCCAGCAGCCCGTAACGCAACATCAGGGAGCGGTTGCCTATGGGGTTGTCCATAGGCAAAACCTTAGTGGTGACGTGGCTTGAGGATCGCCGGTTTTTCGTCTGGCGCGTTGCACAGCAGGTACAGCGCGGTCAGGGCTTCCGGGATCTGCACGATCATGTCGTCCATCAGGTTGGCGTCGGCCGCGATGTCGGAGAACTCGGGCTGCTCGTCGAACAGACCCGAACCGACCATGATCGGCAGCAGCATTTCGCTGACTTCGTCTTCGGCGGTTTCGAACCAGGCTGCTTCGCGCAGGAACACGCCTTCCATGAAACCGATGCACCAGCCGCGCAGGTCGGAATCGTCCGGATCTTCGCCGAGGTCCAGTTCGCACGGCAGCTCGAACTCTTCATCGGACGCCAGTTGGCGGGCGATGTGAGCCTTGAGGGCCAGCAGGGTGGATTCGATGGCTTCACGCTCGGTGTCGTCGGCGTAATGCGGCTCTTCGGCGAAGAGGGCGTCGATCCATTCACGGTCGGGAACGCTTTCGGAACAGATCGACAGCGCGGTGAGGTAGCCGTGGGCGGCCACGTAGTCCAGCGCCTCGTCATGCAGTTCATCGGCGTCGAGGAAGACTTGCAGGCGGGTTAGTTGCTCAGCGAAGGACATTAAAGGGCTACCTTGGGAATTAACAGATGCGGGAATTCTAGGCCTTCTTGAGCACTCAGGCCAGCCGCGCGGCATATTTGCGCTCAGTGATTTTCCAGAACAGCGCATTCCTCGCTGGAGCGAGCCTGCTTGCGAATGCTGTGTGTCAGTCGGCGAGGATTTTGATGGTGTACATATCCGTTTCTGTGGTTACGGCTGCTATCGGTTTCGCCCTTACGGCGAGTCACTTGGAAAAGCCCCAAGTAACCAAGGGCTCTTGCCCCTTTCGTTCGGCCCTTCGCTAAGGCTCAGGGTCCCCTCGCTCCGGTCCTGCTCCGTGGGCCCGCCGCCATCGGCCATCCCTGGCCGGGGGCGGCTAACCCGGCATCCATGCCGGGTTGCCCACTGCGCAGAACCTGCGCTCGGCCTCTCGAGGGGGCGCTCAGATCAAAAGCGGAAGGCGAGCTAACGCTCGGCCTGATGAGTGGTGGGAATCAAAAGCAAACGCTGATCCCTGTAGGAGCCGGCTTGCCGGCGAAAAGCGTTTGGACAACTCGTTCATCCAGACAACCCGCGTTATCGTTGGCGTCCATCGCCAGCAAGCTGGCTCCTACAATTTTGAATCGTGTGAACCCAATCCCTTGTAGGAGCCGGCTTGCTGCGGGCGGCGTTCCGACGATAGCGGTGGATCAGTCAACGTATGTATTGGCTGGAGGGACGCCATCGCCAGCAAGCCGGCTCCTACAGGGGAGCGGTGTACATATCCGGAATGACTGAACGCAGCAAGGCGAGCTAACGCTCGGCCTGATGAGTGGTGGAAATCAAAAGCATACGCCGATTCCTGTAGGAGCCGGCTTGCCGGCGAAAAGCGTCTGGGCGACGCGTTCATTCAGACAGCCCGCGTAATCGTTGGCGTCCATCGCCAGCAAGCTGGCTCCTACAATTTTGAATTGTGCGAACCCAATCACCGTGTAGGAGCCGGCTTGCTGCGGGCGGCGTTCCGACGATGGCGGTGGGTCAGTCGACGCATTTATTGACTGGATGGACGCCATCGCCAGCAAGCCGGCTCCTACAGGGGAGCGGTGTACATATCCGGAATGACTGAACGTAGCAAGGCGAGCTAACGCTCGACCTGATGAGTGGTGGAAATCAAAAGCGTATGGGATTCCCTGTAGGAGCCGGCTTGCCGGCGAAAATCGTCTGGGCGACGCGTTCATTCAGACAGCCCGCGTTATCGTTGACGTCCATCGCCAGCAAGCTGGCTCCTACAATTTTGAAACGTGTGAACCCAATCCCTTGTAGGAGCCGGCTTGCTGCGTGCGGCGTTCCGACGATAGCGGTGGATCAGTCAACGTATGTATTGGCTGGAGGGACGCCATCGCCAGCAAGCCGGCTCCTACAGGGGATAGGTGTACATATCCGGAATGAGGGAACGCGTGCACCAAAGAGCCAGGTCGGCTTTCAGGCCGCCTCGGCGGCTGTGGCGGTAGTCGCCCCCTCGAGAGGCCGAGCGCAGGTTCTGCGCAGTGGGCAACCCGGCATGGATGCCGGGTTAGCCGCCCCCGGCCATGGATGGCCGATGGCGGCGGGCCCACGGAGCAGGACCGGAGCGAGGGCATGCCGAGCCACAGCGAGGCACCGAACGAAAGGGGCAAAAGCGCTTTGGTTACTTTCGCGCTTTTCGAAAGTGACTCGCCGTAAGGGCGAAACCAATAGCCGCCATAACCGCAGCAACGGATATGCCCCCCAATCGCAACAGAACCCCGAGATCAACCCGGCAACCAAGCCTCAGCCCAATAATTCAGATTACTACCCTGCAACATATAGTCACGCAGCACTTCCTCGCGCAACGCATCACCCATGCGGTAACTCGCATCCGGGTCAGCCAGGTGCATACGAATCGCCTCAAGCCATTCCTCGGTACTGTTACTCACCACCTTGGTACACGGCAGATAACCGCGATAAGCCTCAGTGTCCGTACAGATCACCGGATAACCGCACGCGCCATATTCCAACAGGCGCAAGTTGCTCTTGCAGTCGTTGAAGATGTGAAACTCCAGCGGCGCCAAAGCCAGATCAAGGTTCAGGCTCGCCAGTTTGGCAGGGTAAGCCTGCAAGCCAACGGCGGGATGGAACTCATGCACGAAAGGCTTGAGCGCCGGCGGGCACATGCCGAAGAACACCCATTCCACTTCATCCGCCAGCAGTCGAACGACATCGGCAATGATCGCCAGATCCCCATCGTGACTGGTGCCTCCGCCCCAACCGACCCTCGGCTTGCGCGACGTACGTCGCTGGCTGCTCAGACCGGTCCACAGATACGGAGCGAGCATGTTCGGCACCACGCGAATATCGTCATGCATGCCTTTGAGGGTATCGGCCAGCGGTTGGGTCGACACCACCACCCGGTCGCACAACCCGACTGCACGCCGCACGATTTGCTCAACGCCAACCATGGCCTTGCGCACGTGAGCGTTTTTCTTCGGAACGTCGATGACATAGTCATCGAGCTCGAAGATCCGGAAAGCCCTGGAGCTGTTTTTGACTCGCTCCACTTCATTCACCGCGCCCTCACTGTAGCGCCCTTGCAGAATGATGACGTCCGGCGACTGGCGCTCCAGCTCAATGTCCGAAGGCGTATGGTAAGAAAGATTACCGAGCACTTGACCCGCAGCTTCCAGCTCCAGAAACGGCTGGGTGACACGGTAATGGCCTACGGCGGTCTCGTTGATCGGGATCGCCAGCACCCGTGGCAGCATGTGACGGGCGAACGGATTCCAGTCGCTCTTGTAACCCGGTTCAAGGCTGAAATTATTGGTGCTCAGACTCAGGTTGACGTTGTACGCCGGATCTCTTGCGATGATCGGCAGCCAGCGCTGATAAAACCGCTTCTGCTCAGCCAGCAGATCTGACACCACCGGCCCGCTCTCCGCCTCGGCAGCCACGTGGACCGATTCGGCATACGGCGTCCAGACCACCAGATAGCCCTTCTGCTTCACACGCAGACAGAAATCAGGACCGCCGAGCCTTTGGGAAAAGGCCTGCTCGTCAAACCCCTGAAGCTCATCGAACACCTGCTTGCGGACCAGCAGGCACTCGGTTCTCACAGCACTCAAATTCTGCACCGCCTGCTGGCGCTGCATATACCCTGGAGCGGTCATCACCTCCCCGCGCCAAGGTACGCCGACAGGGCCGCGCATCCCCAGCACCATGGCCGAACCTTCGATACGCCCCTGAGGGCTGACCATTCGGCCACCGACGACGCCCACCTCCGGACGCAAGCCGTGATTCAGCAGCTCCCCAAGCCAGTCACGATTGACGATCAGGCTGTCCGGGCTGAGTAACACCACATACTCGCCACGTGCCTGAGCAACGGCGAAGTTCTGCGCCGCTGCCGGGTTATCGGGGTAATCGCAATGCAGCACGCGCAGTTTTTCACCGCCCATTTGCGACATGGCGGCCAGCCAGTCACGCGCCTCGATCGAGGTGCTTGCGTTGTCGACGATCAACAATTCGTAGTGAGCATAGGCCGTGTGCTCCAGCACACTTTCGATACAACGCTCAAGCCGACCGAGCTGATCCTGGGCCACTACCACAATGGACACCAGCGGCTGAACGCCATGCTGGTAGTCAATTCGATTGATGAGCGGCACGCTGCCTGGCCGCACCTCGTGTGCCGCACCGATACGATCAAGGTGCGCAGACAGTACGCGGGAGTTCTGCTCGATAACCTGCGGCAGAGCGAGCCATTGCGCCAAGCCGAACGAGGACTCGACCAGCACTTGGGCGACATGTTCCACGACATGCGGGCCGTGGTTTTCGACGAGGCGCCAGACCAGGTCATGAGGGCTGAGCTCAGCGAAATCCGGGGTGAAACCACCCGCGGCTACAAAGCCTTGACGCTGGATGGCCAGTGTCCGCCCGACATAGGGATAACTGCGCAGCAGGTCCAGATTGAAATCGGGCTTGAGGATCGGCTCGACCGACACGTCATTGCGCAAGCCGCCTTCATCGGTATAGATACACAGCGCGTCGGCACTCTCGACCATCCGCTCGGCCAAAAGCAGCAAGGCCAGTTCATTCAGGCGATCACCGGCCCGCAGCAGATAGAACCAGTCCGCACTGTCGGCCTGCATCAGGCCATTGAGTTGCTCAAGCCCGTCGCCTTGCAAGGCCACACGAATCATGTTGCCCGCAAGGGCACTGGTGCGATTTTCACCCGAGAGCACCAACACCCTTTCGGCGCCATAGACCTGCCGTTCGATGCTCTCCAGTGTGACGCCCAGTGCCGCATCGTCAGCGTCGGCATCCATCACCACCGGCACAATTCGCGGCTGCCATGCCCACGAGGCAAGGCGCGCAGGCAACAGGCGCTGCTGGGCCGGGTTCAGGGTGCGACACGCCAGCCATTGCAGGTACACATCAGCAAAGCAGTCACAGTTTTCACCCACCCGCGAACGGAGCAACGTCGAGGTAAAGCCCAGGGAACGACCCAGCGCCATTTCTTCCCAGTCATACGGCTCACCGAGGGCGGCGCTGGCCAGATCGATAAAGCGAACATGCCCCGGCGCAGGTGCCGGCTCGCCGCTGCGCACCGACAGCATTTGGGTCAGCCAACCGAGCTCGACCGCCACGGCCTGCTCGACCTCCAGTTGATTGCTCAGGCGCGCCGGGTGCAAGCGTTCAAAGCTGAGCACCTGTGCGATAACCGCCAGATTGCCACGACGCAACAGGCAGACAAACAAGGCGAAATCGAGACGGGCGACAAACCCTTCGCCGACCTGGGTCAACGCGGGCAGATACTCCAGCACCTGATGAGTGCGCATCAGCGCGCCACTCAAATTGCTGAGAAAGTTCAGGGCCGAGCTTTCCAGCACATCCAGCAGGTCTTCACCCTTGAACAGCGTATCCCCCGAGACAAAGCTGGAGTTCTCCAGGCGCTCGGGAAGCAGAAGGTAATCGCCGTCGCAATACTGACGCAGGGCAATCACCAGATTCACATCGTCATGGTCAATGAAACCCTGCACCTGACGGGCAATGCTCTCAGGCAGCAGTTGATCGTCATCACAGAGAAGCTTGAGGTACTCCCCGGTTGCCTGCTCGGCGCAGGCCATCAGATTCCCCTTGAACCCCAGGCGTTGTTCATTGCGCACATAACGCAATGTCACGGTTGGCGGCACTGTGCAGGCCTGGACCAGCTCATGGATTTCATCGCTGTCGCTGTCGTCACACACGATCACTTCAAGCGACGCATAGGTCTGGTTCAGCGCACTTTGCAGCGCTGCCTTAAAGTACAGCGGGTTGTAGGCGGGAATGGCGATGCTGACAAGAGGAGCTGGTTTCACGGCAGGGGAACTCGCGAGCGGTGGGCGCTCACTCTGGAACGAGTGGAGCAGCCCTGAACCGCTGAAAAATGACGGTTTGCACTCGGGTGTATTGAACCTTCGCGCCTATGGCGCGAAGGCCTTGACTCAGACTTTGTTGAACAACCCCAACTGAGCGATTTTGCTGAACGCCAGTTGCGAGGCTTGCAGCATGGTTTGCTGCAAGGTCAGGCGGGTCATCACCGTGGCCGGGTCCGAATCACGGATCGCGCCCTGGGTCTGCGTGTTGGCCAGCACCAGGCTCTGGTTGATATCGGTCTGAGTCGTCAGCGACGCACCGCGACCACCCACGGAGCTGAGGCCCGAGGTCAACTGGTCAATGCCGCTGGTCAGGTTACCGATACCGGAACCAATGGCCGCGTTGAGTGCTTGAATGGCCTGCGGATTGTTGTTGGTCGGCGTCGACAGCGCGGTTTTCAGCTGGGCGACCGTGTCCAGAACGTTCTGCGTCTGGTGAGTGTTGACCGTGACGGAGAACTGGTCACCAGCCTGCATCGACGGTGCGCCGCTCAGCGTAAAATCGACACCCGATGCGGTGGCGACGTTGCCCGCCAGAACACCACTGGAAACCGGCTTGCTGCTCGCGGTCAGAGGCGCTGCATACAAGTCGAAAGCCGTGGCGCTGGTGAACTTGAGAACGGCCCCGCCTTCCGGAAAGCTGGCGTGGTAGGCGGCACTGTTGGAGATGCTCGTATTGGTGACGACATCGCTGGACAGGTTGCCTGGGGCACGGGTCGCATTGAAGCTGTCCGGCTTGGCCGCCAGGGTGAAGCTGTAGGCATTGGGGGCCGGAGGCGCCGGGAACACGGTCGCCGGAACGTCGCCAGTCTTCATGTTGATGTTCAACTTCAGGTCAACGCCACGGAAGTTGATTGTCTGTGTGGCGGCACCACCGGAGGAGCTGAACACGCCATTGCCAGAAGCTTCGGCCGTGACGTCATTACCCAGCGAGTCGCGGATTTCCAGCTGCGTAGGGCTGAGGAAATTCACGGTGTAGGGCTCGCCGCCACGGAATTTGGCGTTGTAGGTCACGTCCGAATTCACCTGACCATTGGACAGCACCACACGACCGCCATCGACGGCCGGCGTCGGCGTGGTCATGGTGGACTGTGTGCGACTGGTGTTGATGGCTTGCTGGAACACAGCCCAACCGGTGCTGTTGGTGGCCATCGACTGGGTATCGCCAATCGGCAGGTCCAGCGTGACCTGATCACCGTTATAGCTGTAGGTGCCGTCGGTATTACGCGAGAACGGAACGGTATCGCCCTTGGAGCCGGAGAAAATGTATTTGCCGTTTTCGTCCTTGGTGTTCATCAGGCTCAACAGCTGTTCTTCGATCTGGCTGAGCTCCGAAGCGTTGGCCTGGCGATCGGAATCGGTATAACCGGCGTTGCCGGCCCCCAGAGCCAGTTCCTTGGCGCGTTGCAGCACGTTGCCGATACTGGTCATGACGGCTTCAGTCTGGCCGAGCGTGGCTTTGATCGTCGTCATGTTGTTGTTGAACTGATCGAGCATCGAAGCCTGCTGGCCCAATTGCAGCAGGCGCGAGGCGCCGACCGGATCATCGGCGGCGGTGTTGACGCGAACCAGGCTGCTCGCCTCTTCGCTGCTCTTGACCACGTTGGCGAAGTTCTTCGAATAGTTGGCAGCCGAGGACTCGTAAAACTGGGCGGTAGAAATGCGCATGGGCTACGACTCCTTAAAGACTGTTGATCAGTGTGCTGAAGATTTCCTGCGCAGCCTTGATGATCTGCGAAGACGCGGTGTAGTACTGCTGATATTTGACCAGGTTGCCGGTTTCCTCATCGAGGTCGACACCCGAGAGCGAGTCGCGCGCGCCCTTGGCATTCGCCAGGATGGCTTCGGTCGCCGCGCTGTCGAGCTTGCCCTGTGCAGCCTTGGAACCCACACCCTCGACCAGTTTGCCGTAGGCGTCGTTCAGGGAAATGCCTTTGCTGGCCGAACCGGTGTCCACGGTCTTCGCGGTCTGCAAGCCAGCCAGTGCGGTGCCGTTACGGTTGTCCAGGCTGCCCGGCTGAGTGAGCGAGACGTTGATCGCCGCGCCGCTGCTTGGGGCACCGGCGATGGTCATGCTGAAGGCCGCGGCGTACTGAGTCGCGGGCGGAGCCGGGATCGGTGCACCCGCGGCATCCGTGAGCGGAATGCTCAGGTTCAGGGTATTGGTCTCACCTGGCTTGATGGTACCGCCGCTGATCAGCGCGCCCTTGGCATCCAGGAACTGGTAGGTCTGGCTGGTGCCATCGGCGGACACCGCACCAAATACCACCTTGGTCGGCGTGGAGTTTTTCAGGCCGTTCTGCATCGCGGTGGTGGTCGCCGCGTCGTAGATGTCGAACTTGGTGGTCAGGGTCGGTTGACCGCTGGCCGGGATCGTCAGGGTGCCGCTGCCACTGCCGCTCGCTGCAATCGCCGCGCCCAGCGGTGCCGCGATGGCCAGACGCTTGGAGTCGGTCATCTCGGTCTTGATGTTCGCCGCAGCATCGCGGGTCGGGGTGATCCTGAAGGTGTCGCCCGCCGTGGCAGAAGCCGCGTTGAACTTCATCTCGACGCCGTCGATGACCGGTGCCGTTGCCGGCGCTACCGTGCTGAAGGAGCCCATCGGCGTGTTGTCCGGCAGGCGCTGAACGGTGTAATCGGTCGCGGTGGTGAACGTGACCTTGTAATCGTTGATGGTCAGCTTGCCAGTGTCCTTGATGCTCACATCAAAGTTACCGGTGCCCACGTTGTTCAGGCTGGCGACGCTGCGTTCAGAGACCAGCTTGGCCGAGTTGATGTTGTTGAACAGGTTCGAACCGAAGGCGCCGTTCTTGTCGATGCCCTGGGCCTGAAGGCTGTTCATCTGGTCGGCGACGACCAGGGCCACACGACCCAATTCGTTCATGGCCGGGTCCAGCACGGTGCTGCGATAACGCAGCAACCCGCCGATTTCGCCGCCGGTCATGATCGCGGTGATATCAATGGTGCTCGAACCGCGATTGAGTTGCAGTGACAAGCGGCCCGGATCGTCTTTGCCCGGTACCACTTCAAGTTTGTTGACCGTATTACCCATGACCAGCGGCTGACCGCTGCCCAGGTAAATGTCGAGATTGCCTTCACGCTCCACCACCTGCGCACCGGTGAAGGTCGCCAGCTGGCGCACGGTTTCGTTACGGGCGTCGAGCAGCTCGTTCGGCATGCCGCCGGAACTGGAAACCTCGGAGATCTTCTGGTTCAACTGCGCCACGGTAGCGGCCAGCTTGTTGACCTGATCCGCCATGTTCGTCAGGTTGCCGTTGATATTGGCATTCTGCTGGGTCAACTGCGCGGAGACCGAGTTGAAACGGTTGCTCAAGGCCTGGGCATCGCTGAGCAGCAACTGGCGGGACGCGTCGTCACCGGGTTTGGCGTTGACGTTCTGCACCGAGGCAAAAAACTTGGTCAGTGCGCCGTTCAGGCCGGTGCTGGTGTCGGAGAGCAATTTGTCCAGCGGCGTGACCTGATTCAGGTAGGCGGCCGAATCGCTGTTGAGCGAGGTGGTGGTCTGCAACTGCGCATCGAGGTAGCTGTTGTACACGCGACGCACATCGGCCAGGGTCGTGCCGGTGCCGATGTAGACATTGCCGAACTGCTGCGAGGCCTTGGTGCCCTGCACTGTTTGCTGGCGCGAGTACCCGGCGGTGTCGACGTTGGCAATGTTGTTGCCGGTGGTCATCAACGAGGATTGGCCAGCGGCCAGACCCGACATCCCGATATTGAGCAAACTCATGGTTCGACCTTAATCCTTGTGCCTATAAAGGCGTGGTGGAAACGCCCGCCGCAGCGTAGTTCTGGTAACTCGTCATCTGCTTGGCTATCTGCGAAATCTTGCTCGCGTAGTCCGGGTCGGTTGCGTAACCGGCCTTTTGCAACTCGCGTACAAACTGTTCTGGGTTATCGGCCGACTTCACGACATCTTGATAGCGATTGTTGGTTTGCAACAAAGTCACAAGGTCATGGAAGCTGTCCTTGTAAGAGCCATAGGAACGGAACTCGGCCGTCTCCTTGACCATCGCGCCATTTCGGAATTCGCTGGTGATCGCCCGCGCCGAATCGCCCTTCCAGCTGCTGCTGGCCTTGATGCCGAACAGGTTGTGGCTGCTGCTGCCATCCTGTGCGCGCATGACCGATTTGCCCCAGCCGGTTTCCAGCGCCGCTTGAGCCACCAGGTAACGCGGATCGACGCCGATGCGCTCGGCGGCTTCCTTGGCCATCGGCAACATGGTGTTGACGAACTGGTCGGCAGAACTGAAGGCTTTTTTCGCCGGTGCCAACGGTATCTGAGCGATGGCACGACCATGAATCTGCAAGCTGCCATTCGCTGATGCTTGCGCAGTCGCCAGCCAGTCTCCGTTGAACAAAGGCCCCGAACCGGTCGGCGTGGTGCGCTCTGCCAATCGAGTGTTATTGAGCGGCGCGGCGGCCGTCGTCGCCGAAGGCACCAGGCCCGCCAGCAAGCGGTCAGCCAGTTTCGGTGGCAACGCCAGGCGCCGCTGATTGATCAGCGCCATGTCGTTGCGATGTGCGCCCTCGCCTGCCGCCTGTGGAGCGCTGATCGAGCGCGAAGCCCACAACGGACGCTGGCCATTGACTCGCGACAGCGGCCCGTTGGTCCCGACCGTGCCCGCCGCCACCGGCGTCTGCACCGCCGCTTTTGCCGCTTCCTGCTTGGCCGCCGACAGCGTTGCCGCTTCGCCCGGCGCCAATGGTTTGTTCTTCGACATCTGGCGCATCAGCACGTCCGCCAGACCAATACCACCGCCCTCGCGGGACATGGAAACGGCCAACTGCTGGTCGTACATTTCCTGGTACTGCTTGGCCGCCGGCGTGTTGAGCGGGTTGCCCTCGGCCAGCGTGTCGGTCGCCTTGCGCATGGACTTGAGCATTTCACCGAGGAACAGCGACTCGAATTCCTGCGCCACTTTGCGCAGGTTTTCGTCACTGTTCTTGTCGCCGACCTTGAGCTGATTCAGACGATTGAGGTCCGAATAGGACCCCGAATCGGCGCTGCTGACCAGACCACTCTTGTGCATATCCATGGTCGCCGGCCTCAGATCACGATCAGGTCGGCTTGCAACGCGCCGGCCTGTTTCAGTGCTTCAAGGATTGCCATCAAGTCGCCTGGCGCCGCGCCGACCTGGTTCACCGCACGCACGATCTCGTCGAGGGTGGTGCCCGGGCCGAACTTGAACATCGGCTTGGCTTCCTGCTGGGCGTTGACCCGCGAGCGCGGCACAACAGCGGTCTGACCATTGGACAGAGGGCCGGGCTGGCTGACGATCGGGTCTTCGGTAATGGTCACGGTCAGGCTGCCGTGAGTCACGGCGGCCGGGGACACCTTGACGTTCTGGCCGATCACGATGGTGCCGGTGCGGGAGTTGATGATGACTTTCGCCACCGCCTGACCCGGATCGACTTCAAGGTTCTCGATGATCGACAGATAGTCGACGCGCTGGCCCGGATCCAGTGGCGCACTGACGCGAATCGAACCGCCGTCGATGGCCTGGGCAACGCCAGGGCCGAGCATGTCATTGATCTTGTCGACGATGCGCTTGGCGGTGGTGAAGTCGGAACGGTTGAGGTTCAACGTCAGGCTGTTGCCCTGGTTGAAACCGCTCGGCACCGAACGCTCGACCGACGCACCACCTGGGATGCGACCGGCCGACGGAACGTTGACGGTGATCTTCGAACCGTCACGACCTTCAGCATCAAAACCGCCGACGACCAGGTTGCCCTGGGCGACCGCGTAAACGTTGCCGTCGATACCCTTGAGCGGCGTCAGCAACAAGGTGCCGCCGCGCAGGCTCTTGGAGTTACCGATGGAGGACACGGTAATGTCCACCTGCTGACCCGGCTTGGCGAAGGCCGGCAAGTCGGCACTGATCGATACCGCCGCGACGTTCTTCAACTGCACGTTGCCCGAACCGGGCGGCACCTTGATGCCGAACTGCGAGAGCATGTTGTTGAAGGTTTGCAGGGTGAACGGCGTCTGCGTCGTCTGGTCGCCGGTACCGTTGAGCCCGACCACCAGGCCGTAGCCGATCAATTGGTTGGAACGTACGCCGGAAATACTGGCGATATCCTTCAGCCGCTCGGCCTGAGCACCAAAGGCTGCGGACATCAGGAACGCAGCCACCATCAGGTGTTTGAAATTCAACGTGACCACCTAGAAAGGGAACAGCGGGCTGAGGAAGAAACGGTCGAACCAGCCTGGCTGACTCGCATCGGCAAACGAACCGGTGCCCGAATAGGTGATGCGTGCATCGGCGATGCGCGTTGACGAAACCGTGTTGTCGGTCGCGATGTCATCGGCCCGGACCAGGCCGGCGATCCGTACCAGTTCATCACCGGTATTGAGGGTCATCCACTTCTCGCCGCGCACGGCAATGATGCCGTTGGGCAAGACGTCGGCGACGGTCACGGTGATCGAACCGGTCAGGCTGTTGCCCTGCCCTGCCTTGCTGTCGCCCTTGGTCGCGCGGTCGCCGCTGTAACTCGCATTCAGTGTCAGATCATTCTCATTGAATGGGTTGTTTGTGTTGGGCACCACACCGAACAACGACGTCAGGCCAATGCCGGCCTTGCTGTTCTTGGCCACTTGCGAGTTGGCGTTTTTACTGGCCTGGGTTTTTTCGTTCAGGGTGATGGTAATGATGTCACCGACCCGGAACGCCTTGCGGTCGCTGTACAGGTTCTGTTCGAAGCCGGCCTGGTAGATCGAGCCGTTGTTCGCGGCAGCCGGCAATGGCGTACGCGGCAACACCGGGGCGTAGTAAGGGTCATTGGGCTTGGGCGTCGGACCGACGCAACCCGCCAGCGCGACGACGCCACTCAGTGCCAGAACAGATACAAAGCGATTCATGACCCTACCTCACGGTGTTGCAGGCGGCCTCATGACCGCCTCATAGACTTGATTACAGATTCTGCGTTACGAACGAGAGCATCTGGTCGGCGGTGGAGATCACCTTGGAGTTCATCTCGTAGGCGCGCTGAGTGGTGATCATGTTGACCATCTCTTCAACGGTGCTGACGTTGGAAGTTTCCAGGGTGTTCTGCAGCGTGGTACCGAAACCGGCCAGGCCTGGCGTGCCGACTTGCGGCGCGCCGCTGGCGGCGGTTTCCAGGAACAGGTTGTTACCCACCGCTTGCAGGCCGGCCGGGTTGATGAAGTCGGCGGTTTGCAGGTTGCCGATCACTTGGGATGCCGGGTTGCCGGCAATGGTGATGGACACGGTGCCGTCGCGACCGACCGTGAAGGTCTGCGCGTCGTTCGGAATGACAATGGCCGGCTCGAGGGCGAAGCCGTTGGCGTTCACGATCTGGCCGTTGGAGTCGAGGTGGAACGTACCGTCACGGGTGTAGGACGTGGTGCCGTCCGGTTGCAGGATCTGGAAGAAACCGCGACCGTCGATGGCCATGTCCAACGGCTGCTCGGTAGTTTGCAGGCTACCGGCGTTGAAGTTTTTCTGGGTGCCGACAATGCGCACACCGGTACCCAATTGCAGACCCGACGGCAGTTCGCTGTCCTGGGTCGACTGGGCGCCTGGCTGGCGTTTGATCTGGTACAGCAGGTCCTGGAACTCGGCGCGGTCACGTTTGAAACCCGTGGTCGACACGTTCGCCAGGTTGTTGGAAATGGTGGTCAGGTTGGTGTCCTGGGCGGACAGACCTGTTTTGGCAACCCATAGAGCCGGAAGCATTCGATTCTCCTCGTGCGCCTGTTTTACGGCGCGACGTTCTGATAATTAGCTGATCTGCAAGACCCGAGCCATGGCCTGGTCATCGTCTTTGGCGGTGTTCATCATCTTGATGTGCAGTTCGAACTGCTTGGCCAGCGCCAGTACCGAAGTCATCTCTTCCACGGCATTGACGTTGCTCGACTCCAGGAACCCGGACACCAGTTTGACGTTGGCATCGGCTTGCGCCGGCTTGCCATCCTTGGTGTGGATCGAACCGTCCAGGCCTTTGGTCATGTTCTTGAAATCCGGGTTGACCAGCTTGATGCGGTCGACTTCAGCCATCACTCGAGGGCCTTCGCCCATCGCACGAATACTGACGGTGCCGTCTTCACCCACTTCGATTTGCTGCTCGGGCGGCACGGAAATCGGCCCGCCATTGCCCATCACCGGCATGCCGTTGCCGGCCCGCAACACGCCCAGAGCGTCAACGTTCAGACTGCCGGTGCGCACGTAGCTTTCACCGCCGTCGGGGTTCTGCACCGCGATCCAGCCGTTGCCCTGCACCGCGACATCGAGGTCGCGACCGGTTTGTACCAGAGAGCCCGCGGAGAAGTCGGTGGCCGGACGTTCGGACATCGCAAACGCACGCGCCGGAAAGCTGTCACCGAACACCGGCATCGAACGCGCCTGCTCCAGGTCTTTCTGGAAGCCGTTGGTGGAGATGTTCGCCAGGTTGTTCGCATGAGCCTTCTGCGCCAGTGCATTCTGGCTGGCGCCGGTCATTGCCACATAAAGGTACTTGTCCACACTCTTTCCTCTGCATGCCGGACGTTTGCCGCCCACCGCTGTACTGCTGAGCGATAAGCAATTTGCAGACCAACTTTTTTCTGGCGGCGCGGAGCCCGGCAAACAAAGGACTTGGAGGGTTCAGGGGGAAATGGGGGAATGTGTCAAAGACGAAAAACCGGCGGTGTTATGCCGGTAAGTGGCAAGGCTTGGCCTTGAGGCTGAACAGGATACCGCTATCGCGAGCAGGGCTCGCTCCTACATTTGGAATGCAATCCCCTGTAGGGGCGAGCCCTGCTCGCGATGGGGCCAAAACAAACACAGCAAACGTCAGCTAGGACTCAGTCTTGCCGACTTCATACTCACGCAACTTGTTGGCAATGGTGGTATGCGAAACCCCTAACCGCTTGCCCAGTTGCCGACTGCTCGGATGCTCCGAATACAAACGCTCCAGCACCGCTTTCTCGAACCGCCCGACAATCTCATCCAGCCCGCCTTCAAGTGAAAAATCGCCAAGCGGCTGACGCACGCCATAATCCGGCAGGCGAATATGTTCAGCCTTGACCGTCCCGCCCTCGCATAACGAAACCGCCTGGAACAGCACGTTTTCCAACTGCCGGACGTTGCCCGGCCAATGGTAGTGACTGAGCCGCTCCATGGCCGCCGGCGCCAGCTTCGGCAGCGCACAACCGATCTGCCGACTGGCCTGATCAAGGAAGTGCTCCACCAACGGCGTCAAACCATCCAGGCATTCGCGCAGCGGCGGGATATGCAGCGAAAGCACGTTCAAACGGTGATACAAATCCTGGCGAAACTCGCCACGAGCGCACAATTCCGACAAGTCGACCTGCGTGGCACAGATCACTCGCACATCGAGGTAAACCTCTTCATCACTGCCTACACGACGGAAGCATCCGTCCTGCAGGAATCTGAGTAATTTCACCTGCAAGCGCGGGCTCATTTCCCCCACGCCATCGAGAAACAGCGTACCGCCCGCCGTCAGCTCCAACAGCCCTAGCTTGCCTTCGGCACGGGCGCCTTCGAACGCGCCGGGGCCGTAGCCGAACAGCTCAGTCTCGGCCATGGACTCCGGCAGGCCGGCGCAATTGAGCGCCATCAGCGGCGACTGACCGCGCGGGCTCGCCAGGTGGCAGGCGCGTGCCAGCAACTCCTTGCCGGTGCCGGTTTCGCCTTCTATCAATAGCGGCGCATCCAGCGGCGCCATGCGCCGGGCTTCACGCACCACCGCCGCCATCACTTTCGAGCTCTGGAAGATGCTGTCGAACCCGCGCAGTTCCTGTTTGCGCACGTTGTAAATGCGCTCCCCTACCCGGTCGGCACGGTGCAGCGTCAGCACCGCGCCGGCCATGGCCTCGCTGTCGTCATGTTCCGATTGCAGCGGCGCGATGTCGGCCAGAAACACGTCACCCTTGACCTTGACTCGCAGCCCGTTGATCCGCGACTTGTTGGCGCGCACCAGTTCCGGCAAATCGAAATCCTCGGCGTAACGCGACAAGGGAATCCCCGGCACCTCATCGACACGCACGCCGAGCAACTGCGCCGCCGCGCGGTTAGCCGCGACAATCGAACCGCCCATGTCGATCGACAACACCGGAAATTCCAGGGCCCCGAGCAAAGCATTGAGCTCCATGTGCCGACGCTCGCTCGGCATCAGGCCTACACGCTTGACGCCAAAGACCCCGGCAATCGACTCGAATTTCGGACGCAACGCCTGGAACTGAATATTGATCAGGTTCGGACAATGCAGGTAGATCGCGTTGCCATGCTCGCCACCCACTTCACCGCGAGCAACGTTGATCCCGTACTCGACCAGCAAATTGAGAATGTCGCGCAGGATGCCGATGCGGTTCTGGCAGTGGACTTTGATACGCATATAAGGCCCGAAGATAAATTAAGGCGATGGATCGCTCCCTGTAGGAGCTGGCTTGCCGGCGATGGCGTCCTTGAGAACGCTATCGCTGGCAAGCCGGCTCCTACCTACAGCGGCTTACCAATCAATCGAGGCCCACAAGGGAAATATTTCTCTGGGTGCGCTCAGATAGTCGTCAAGATTATGTGACACCTGTGAGCCATTTCAAACCCGAAAAACTCATGCGCAGCGCCACAGTCGCCAATCCGTAACGAAAAGTTTACGAAAACCAACGAATTTTCCTACGTGCGACGGCTTACACGTGCTGCAACATCGCAATTCCTGAGGTATTTCTAAGTCCATAGCAGGACATAACAAGAACGAAATCCCCTAGCAGGAGAGCAGCATGAAGCAGACGCAGTACGTGGCTCGCGTGCCCGATGCGCAAGGTTTTATCGACTACCCCGCCGAAGAACACGCGGTGTGGAACACGCTGATCACTCGCCAACTGAAAGTGATCGAAGGGCGTGCGTGCCAGGAATACCTGGACGGTATCGAAAAACTCGGTCTGCCCCACGACCGCATTCCGCAACTCGGCGAAATCAACAAAGTCCTCGGTGAAACCACCGGCTGGCAGGTTGCCCGAGTACCCGCACTGATTCCTTTCCAGACCTTCTTTGAATTACTGGCCAACAAGCAGTTTCCGGTGGCGACGTTTATTCGTACCCGCGAAGAGCTGGATTACCTGCAAGAGCCGGACATTTTCCACGAGATCTTTGGTCACTGCCCGCTGCTGACCAACCCTTGGTTCGCCGAATTCACCCACACCTACGGCAAACTCGGCCTGAAGGCTTCCAAGGAAGAACGCGTGTACCTGGCGCGCCTGTACTGGATGACCATCGAGTTCGGCCTGGTCGATACCCCCCAAGGCCAGCGCATTTACGGCGGCGGCATTCTTTCCTCGCCGAAAGAAACCGTTTACAGCCTGTCGAACGAACCTGAGCATCAGGCCTTCGACCCATTGGAATGCATGCGCACGCCTTACCGCATCGACATCCTGCAACCGCTGTATTTCGTCTTGCCGAACCTCAAGCGTCTGTTCGACCTCGCCCACGAAGACATCATGGGCATGGTCAAGCAAGGCATGCAGCTGGGCTTGCACGCACCGAAATTTCCGCCGAAAGCCGCGTGATCCGCAGCTTTTAGAATCAAGTGAGCCTGTCAGGAATCGACGCTTTGGTTTAGCGTGGTTGCACTGACGGCCGATTTCCAATCATTCGAATTCAGGAACACATCATGTCCACATTGAACCAAGCCCATTGCGAAGCCTGCCGCGCCGACGCCCCTCAGGTCAGCGACGAAGAGCTGCCGGTACTGATCAAGCAGATCCCGGACTGGAACATCGAAGTCCGCGACAGCGTCATGCAGCTGGAAAAGGTTTTCCTGTTCAAGAACTTCAAGCACGCGCTGGCGTTCACCAACGCCGTCGGTGAAATCTCCGAGGCTGAAGGTCACCACCCGGGCCTGCTGACCGAATGGGGCAAAGTCACCGTGACCTGGTGGAGCCACTCCATCAAAGGCCTGCACCGCAACGATTTCATCATGGCCGCGCGCACTGACGAAGTGGCCAAGGACGCCGAGGGCCGCAAATAATGCATTTCGACGCCATAGGTCGAGTACCCGGCGACCCGATTCTCGGCCTGATGGAGGCCTATGCGCAGGACCCCAACCCGCGCAAATTCGACCTTGGCGTGGGCGTCTATAAAGACGCCTTTGGCCTGACGCCGATCCCCCAGGCCGTGAAGCTTGCGGAGCAGCGCCTGGTGGATCGCCAGACCACCAAGACCTACATCGGCGGTCACGGCGAACCGGCGTTCGGCAAAGCCATCAACGAGTTGGTGCTCGGCGCCGATTCTGCGCTGATCGCCGAACAACGCGCCGGAGCCACCCAGACGCCGGGCGGTACCGGTGCGTTGCGCTTGAGCGCGGACTTCATCGCCCAGTGCCTGCCAGGCCGCGGCGTGTGGTTGAGCAACCCGACCTGGCCGATTCACGAAACCATTTTCGCCACGGCCGGGGTCAAGGTTAATCACTACCCTTATGTCGGCAGCGACAACCGCCTCGATGTTGAAGCGATGCTGGCAGCACTCAACGAAGCCCCTGAGGGCGATGTGGTTTTGCTGCACGCTTGCTGCCACAACCCGACCGGTTTCGATCTGTCCCATGACGACTGGCGCCGGGTGCTGGAAGTGGTGCGCAGTCGTAATCTGGTGCCGCTGATCGACTTCGCCTATCAGGGTTTCGGCGACGGACTGGAGCAGGATGCGTGGTCGACCCGGTTGTTCGCTGCTGAACTGCCGGAAGTGTTGATCACCAGCTCCTGCTCGAAGAACTTCGGCCTGTACCGCGACCGCACGGGTGCGCTGATTGTCTGCGCGAAGACGGCTGACAAACTGGTGGATATCCGCAGCCAACTGGCCAACATCGCCCGTAACCTGTGGTCGACTCCACCGGATCACGGCGCCGCCGTCGTGGCAACGATCCTCGGCGATCCGGAGCTGAAAAGCCTCTGGGCCGACGAAGTGGAAGCCATGCGCTTGCGTATCGCCCAACTGCGCAGCGGCCTGGTCGAGGCGCTGGAGCCTCATGGCTTGCGCGAGCGCTTTGCGCACATTGGTGTGCAACGCGGGATGTTTTCCTACACCGGATTGACGCCTGACCAGGTTAAACAGTTGCGTGATCATCACAGCGTTTACATGGTCGGTACCGGGCGGGCGAACGTGGCGGGGATTGATGCGACGCGTCTTGATCTGCTGGCCGAAGCCATCGCGAAAGTCTGCAAGTAATCTCAAGAACTCTGTAGTTCCCTTGTGGGAGCGAGCCTGCTCGCGATAGCGGTGTATCAGTCGTCAGA
>NZ_JAGYFX010000080.1:0-28145 GCF_019946615.1 Pseudomonas sp. BF-R-01 | reverse complement strand
CCTCAAGATCGCCATCGCCGGCAAGCCGGCTCCTACAAGGTCCGCGTCATGTTCCAGTCAGCGTGTTTCTGGCAGGCACAAAAAAGCCCGACTCAATGGTCGGGCTTTTTCATTCCTGAAGCAGTGCTTATTTAGCACGGCCTTTGTAGGAACCGCCTTCGCGGGTATCGATCTCGATCATGTCGCCGATTTCGATGAAGTCAGCAACCGACAGTTCGGTACCGTTCTTCAGTTTGGCAGGCTTCATTACCTTGCCGGAAGTGTCGCCGCGAGCGGAACCTTCGGTGTAGTCAACCTGACGCACGATAGTGGTCGGCAGTTCTACGGAAACCAGACGCTCTTCGAAGAAGATCGCTTCGCAAACATCGGTCATGCCTTCTTCAACGAAAGGCAGAACGGCTTCGATGTCTTCAGCGTTCAGCTCGTACATGGTGTAGTCGGTGGTGTCCATGAACGTGTAGGTGTCGCCGCTGATGAAGGACAGGGTCGCTTCTTTGCGGTCGAGGATTACGTCGTCCAGTTTGTCGTCAGCGCTGTAAACGATCTCGGTCTTGTAACCGGTCAGCAGGTTTTTCAGCTTGGTCTTCATGATCGCGCTGTTACGACCGGATTTGGTGAATTCAGCTTTCTGAACCAACCATGGATCGTTTTCGAGACGGATCACGGTACCGGGTTTCAGTTCTTTACCAGTTTTCATTGCGAATATCCGAATTTGGATGGGATTTACAAAAATCTAGGCCGCGTATCATATCCAATTTAGGTAAAACTGTACCAGCGCTGCGGCAAGATCAGCCTGCAAAGCCTGTTCCAGACACCACGCTTCGGCGTGTTTTTGCAGTTCTGGCCAGTGTTTACGGGTCGTAGCCCAATGGTCGGACATATCATGCCCGGCATTCCACTCTCGCCAAAGACCGCTGATCGCCTCGCGGGCAGGTGCAGACAGGCCTTTTGTGTAGAGCGTGAGGAAGGCTTCGAGCTTGTCCAGGTGAATGTCTTCGTCCTGCCGATAGATGTGCCAGAGCAGCGGCCGCCCTGCCCATTGCGCGCGGACAAACGAATCTTCGCCGCGCACGGCGTTGAAATCGCAGCACCAAAGCAGGTGATCGTATTGATCCTGTCGGACGAACGGCAGCACTTGCACGGTCAATGACTCGCGCACATGCACCGCGCCAGCCGCCAAACCCTCGACACCGAGCCAACGCTCGACATCACCGAGAATCCGCCCTTCGGGCACCAGCAGATGCGTGGCCACTGGATCGGCGGCCATGACATCCAGCCAACTGGCCAGGCCGGCATTTTCGTAGGCGAACAGCGAAATCAGCTGCGCGCCTTGCGCCCGATCAATCCCTAAACCTTGCAGGAATGCGCGCTGAGCCTCGGGGTCTTGCTGAAATTGCCGACGCCGTTCCAGCAATCCGCTTTCACGCAGCAAGCCACCGGTGCCCTTTTGGAACCCCGGAAAGAAAAAGAATTTCTGCACGCTTTTGTACTTCACCGACGGAAAGCCGTGGCAGCCAACGACCCAGTCTTCTGCGCTCAGGTAGTCGAGGTTCAACCACAGCGGCGGCTTCTCCCGCGCCGCCATGGCCTCCATGTAAGCACTCGGCAACTGGCAGGCGAACGCGGCGATCACCACATCAGCCGCGTCAGTCGGCTGCCAGTCGGCCGTCCACTGACGCACCTCGACCCCCTCCTGCCACTGCTGTGGAAGATTGAGATCAATGGCTGGGCACAAACGCTCGAAGGCCCGCAAATCATCGACCCACAAACGCACGTCCATCGCATGTTCGGCCACCAATTGGCGGGCCAGGCGCCAGGTCACACCGATGTCGCCAAAGTTATCGACCACGGTGCAAAAAATATCCCAGCGCCTGCGGTTTTTCATTTGAGGCATTTCAGGCATTCCAGGCTCCCGTTGGCAAAGGCGCCGATTGTCCGCATAAATTACCCCGTGCAGAAGAGCCGACGGCGATTAATCTTCATGCGACAATCGCCACTCGCCCGCGACCACCCGCCAGGAGGCAGTCATGCCCTACCGTCCCAATCCGCGCCGCCGCTTGCCGATCCAGCTTAATGCCCTGCAACTGACGGGCAGTATCGCCCTCGGATTGTGGCTGGGTTTCCTCGCGATCGCACTGACCTGCTGGCTCGCCTCGCGCCTGTTGTTCAGCGAGCAACTGGCGCCCGTCGCGCAAGCGGTGGAGCAATTGGCCAAGCCGCCGGTAGTGGTACAACCGGTGCCGGACATTCCGCCGCAGAGCCCGATGTTCCAGCAGTACGAAGAGAACCTGCGCAAGAACGAACAGGCACAACGGCTGGATCAGGCGCGCAGCAGCAACCGCAATCTGTCGAACCCCAATTGCCAGTTCTGGCTGCAACAGGACCGCACCGCGCCAAGCGAAAAAAGCCGCGCCAATGTCCTGCAATTCTGCGATTGATCATGAATAAGCAAACCGTCCACCAACTGATTATCGACAAGCTGCGGATCGATCTCGACATCGCCGAGCGTGCCGCGCAAACCGCTTACGAAACGGCGACCCACGAAGAAAACATCGCCGAAAACAAGTACGACACCCTGGGCCTGGAGGCGTCATATCTGGCAGCCGGGCAGGCAAAGCGCGTGGAGGAAATCAGGCAGTCACTGACGTTGTGCCAGAACCTGACGCTACGGCCTTATGACGACCAGCGCGGCATCGAAGTCGGCGCCCTGCTCGGTCTCGAAGACGAAAAGGGACGTGAGCAATGGCTGTTCCTGGCGCCCGACGCGGCGGGTTTGAAGGTCGATCTGGTAGGGCAATGGATTACCGTCATCACCCCTCGCTCGCCGCTGGGCAAAAGCCTGCTGGGCAAGTTCGAGGGGGACGAGGTGGAGATTCTGGTGGCGGGTGCTCGGCAACAGTTTTCTGTTACCGAGGTGGTTTAGCGGGAGATCAATGAACCGGCAGTTCGACGCCGTCGAACAGCTCTTCCAGTTCCTGCTTGTTGTGGCACTGAATGGCTTTGGCCATGACTTCGCGGGTCAGGTGCGGGGCGAACTTCTCGATGAAGTCGCACATGAAGCCACGCAGGAAGGTGCCGCGACGGAAACCGATTTTGGTGATGCTGGATTCGAACAATTCGCTGGCATCGAGCACCACCAGGTCATTATCGAGCTTGGTATCGACCGCCATTTTCGCCACGATGCCCACGCCCAACCCCAGGCGAACGTAAGTCTTGATCACGTCGGCGTCGGCGGCGGTGAACACCACTTTCGGCGTCAGGCCGCGATGGCTGAAGGCTTCGTCGAGTTTCGAACGGCCGGTGAAACCGAATACATAAGTCACGATCGGGTATTCGGCCAGCGCTTCGAGAGTCAGCTTCGACAGCTTGGTCAACGGGTGGCCCTGAGGCACGACCACGCAGCGGTTCCAGCGGTAGCACGGCATCATCACCAGGTCACCGAACAGCTCCAGCGCTTCAGTCGCGATGGCGAAATCGACGGTGCCGTCAGCGGCCATTTCGGCGATCTGCATCGGCGAACCCTGGTGCATGTGCAGCGCAACATCCGGGTATTGTTTGATGAAATTGCTGATCACCGGCGGCAACGCATAACGCGCCTGGGTGTGCGTGGTGGCGATCGACAGGGTGCCTTTCTTCTCGTTGGAGAATTCCTGGGCGATCTGCTTGATGCTTTCAACCTTGCGCAGGATCTCGCCGGCGGTGGTGATGATGCGCTCGCCGGCCGGGGTGACGCGGGTCAGGTGCTTGCCGCTGCGAGCAAAAACCTCGACGCCCAATTCGTCTTCCAGCAGACGGATCTGCTTGCTGATGCCCGGTTGCGAGGTGTAAAGGCTTTGGGCTGTAGCGGAAACGTTGAGGTCGTGGTGCGCCACTTCCCAGATGTAGCGCAATTGTTGAAGCTTCATATGAATCCCTCAAAGCAGGTAGACGCCACGGGCATCAGCGACGGTATATAACTATATTAATGGTTTGAAGAATAAATCTAGAACTTTTTTATCAAACTGCCACTATTCGTGGACTAGCGGTCCCCTTGGCGACGGCGTTCCACCAGCGGCACCAGATAGACCGGGACCCGAGCCAACTGCAACACCCGCGCTGCGGTCCGCCCCAAAGGCGTTTCCGCGCCAGCACCATGGCTATGACTACCTACGATCAACAAATCCACGGAGAGTTTCTGCGCCTGTTCGAGAATCACCTGCGACGGATCACCCTGAAGCACCCGCACCGCTTGTATCCGCTCCAGATCCTGCTCCCCTTCATCCCCCAGTTCTTCACGAAAACTGTCGAGCACGCGCTGCTCGATATTGGCGATCACGGTGTTCAGGCCCTGACTGTGAAACTCGTTCAGCGCCTGCTCATCGAGGTAACTCTGAAGCACCGACTCGGCAAACAGCCCCATGGGTTCAACCGCGTGCACCACATACAGGTCGGCATTGAATGTTCGAGCCAGCTCCAGGGCATGCTGCATCACCAAAGGGGCGTACAGGCCGAGGTCAGTGGCATAGAGCATCGAACGAATCATATGACCTCCTCGAGTGCCAACATGGCGGAGATTGATTCAGCTTAGCAGTGCCTTGGCGAGTGCGACGTCCCGCGTAACGCGTTGAACGGCGGGCTTAAACCTTTTGCTCATTGCTTATGCCATGCGGCACATGGCCGGTAGCGACCACCTCGCGAGCCAACTCGCAATGGCCGGCCTGATCGTCGAAAAACACGTCAGCGGCAAAGGCTTCAAGGAAAGCGGACTTGGTCAAGCCACCCAGAAACAGCGATTCGTCCAGACGAATATCCCACTCGCGCAGGGTCCGAATCACCCGTTCATGAGCCGGTGCGGAACGCGCGGTGACCAGCGCGGTACGGATCGGACAGTCGTCCTCCGGGAACTCGCGCTGCAACAGATTGAGCGCCGCGAGAAAGCCTTTGAACGGCCCACCGCGCAAGGGCTCGCGGGCGCTTTCGCGTTCGCTGGCCTGGAACGCTTCAAGGCCGCCCGCCTGATAAACCCGCTCCGACTCGTCGGAAAACAGCACGGCGTCACCGTCGAAGGCAATCCGCAACTCATCGCTGGCCGCACGGCTGGCGCCGCCCGACAGAATGGTCGCCGCCGCGAACCCGGCATCCAGTGCGCTGCGCACGTCTTCGGCATGGGTCGAGAGGAACAGGTCGCAGCCAAACGCCTTGAGGTACGGATACGGGCTGCGCCCGCCGACAAATGCCGCGCGCGAAATCGCCAGCCCGTAATGGTGAATCGAGTTGAACACCCGCAGCCCGGTGTCGGCACTGTTGCGCGACACCAGGATCACCTCGACCCTGGCCCGGCCGAGGCTGGCGTTCAGGTTCAGGAGCTTTTCAACGAGAGGGAATGCGTCGCCGGGCTCGAGGATTTCGTCTTCGTGTTCGATTTGATATTGCCGATAAGCCTCGACGCCGCTCGACAGATAAACCTTGTGGCTTTCGCTCAGGTCGAACAGCGCACGCGAAGAAATCGCCAGCACCAGTTTGTCGTCAATCGTCTTTGCCATGCCCTTCCCCCTCGGGTTGATCGACTCAGGTGTTGCGTCGATCGATAAAACTCAAACTGCGATACAACGCGTCGATTCGCGGCAATTCGCACCCGGCAGCCTTGGCCACCGCCAGTGGCCGGGCGTAAATGGCCGCCAGTTCCAGCGGTCGCTTGTGCAAAAAGTCGTGGTGCATGCTCGGCCAGTAGTCCGGCATTTTCTCGGTCATCATGAACAGATAATCGGCATAACCGGCCGGCATGTCGTGACCGCAGGCCTTCGCGCCCAAGACCACTTCGGCCATCAAGGCCTTGATCAGTTCGCGGCTGTCGGCGTCGGCCATCAACGCTGTGGTGCCCGCACCGAGCAGAACCGACAGGCCGTTGTAAGGAATATTCCAGACCAGTTTTTGCCAACGCGCCTGTTGCAGGTTCGCCATGGCCTGGGAATCGATACCGGCGCTGCGGAACAACCCGGCGCCCTCCTCGACGATCGCCATGCGCGCCTGTTCATCGCCAGCGGGGCCACTGTGGTAGCCGACGTTCACCGCGCCGAGGGCCTGATGGGTGATCGCGCCCGGGCCGGTGCGATGCACGCAGATCAGACACAGCCCGCCGAGCAGGTGCAGCGTATCGGGAAGCAATGCCCGCAGACTGTCTTCGACGTCCAGGCCGTTTTGCAGCAGCAGTACCTTGGCATTCGGCGCTGCGGCTTGAATGATCGCCGGTGCCAGACCGGCATTGCTGGTGGTCTTCGCGCCCACCAGCAACCAGTCGCAGGGCGGCATGTCTTCGGCCGACGAATAGGCCTGAACCGGATTCAACGTCAGTGCGCCGTGTGGTGCACTGTCGACGTGAAGTCCGTGCTCGGCCACCGCCGAAAACTCGCTGCGCAGCAGAAAGTGCACATCGAAACCGGCACGCGCCAGCATGACCCCGTAAAACCCGCCGATCGCACCGGTTCCGATAATACCGATGGTCGGTTTGGCAACTGCAGCCGTCATGGCAACTCCTCTGCTGTTCTCGTCAACGCCTGACCTACGGCTTCATTCAGCTCGGTAGCGGTCAGGCGTGATTTTAGTGCCCCGAAGAACTCACCGTCGCGCACCACAAACAGCGCCGGCAAATGAAAGACCTGATAACGCTCGACCACCCCGCCGTTGTCCCCGGCATCGATCCAGCACAAGCGATCGACATCCAGATCGAGCCTGGGCAATTGCTCTCGGGCAAAACGGCAACTGGCGCAGCCGACGCTGGTAAAAACAACCAGCGAAACGCCGCTCATCGCCAGCAACCGTTGGTCGGCGTCGAAATCGGTCAGTGCCAATTCGACCACTATACTGGGGGAAACAATGTCAGATGGCCGACACATGGAGTCCGTGCTCATGGGACGTTTTATTCCTCATCCTGACGATGTACCCGTCGAATTAACGTTGCTAAAACCTGAGTGTATTTCACGGCAACAGCTGCACACTATCAGCCTCGGGGGCATGGCTTGCAATTACCACCGCGCCTGGCGTCACGGGACCGCGCTGGAAGTCCGCATGCCGACCTTGAACCCCGATATGCGTTTTCTGGGCTACGTGGCCTGGTGCTTGCGACGCAAGCGCGGCTACCTGGTAGGCATTGCCTTTGTTGACGAGCAGATGATGTTCAGCGCCCGAATGGGCGAACAGGTGTGTCAGATCGAGCGTTACTGTCGCTTGCATGACGCCCACGACGACCTGCAGGAAACCCAGGCGCTGGCCCTCGAATGGGTCCAGCAGCACGCCGACGAGTTCTCCCACGACACGGTTCGCAAGGCATTTGCGCAGGCGGTGCTGGATTAAGGGACGTCATCAATTCGTTGCGAATGGCCCTTAAACCGCTGTCTGCCCATTGTCGAGCCACGGTGTAACGCGCTAAGGTTCCGCTCCCCGACGCGCTTAATTTGCTGTGCTCCGCCGCGCGGGTTCGCTGGCGGCCGGCACCCGTGACCTGACGAGTAAACGATGGCTGATTTACCGATCAACGACCTAAACGTCGCCTCCAACGAGACGCTGATCACTCCTGACCAGCTCAAGCGTGATATCCCTCTGAGCGACGCTGCCCTGCGCACCGTCACCAAGGGTCGCGAAGTCATTCGCAACATTCTTGATGGCACCGACCACCGCCTGTTTGTCGTCATCGGGCCGTGCTCGATCCACGACATCAAGGCTGCCCACGAATACGCCGAGCGCCTGAAAGTGCTGGCCGCGGAAGTGTCCGATACGCTGTATCTGGTCATGCGCGTGTATTTCGAGAAGCCACGCACCACCGTCGGCTGGAAAGGCTTGATCAACGACCCGTACCTGGACGACTCCTTCAAGATTCAGGACGGTCTGCACATTGGTCGTCAGTTGCTGCTGGACCTGGCCGAAATGGGCCTGCCGACCGCAACCGAAGCCCTTGACCCGATCTCTCCGCAATATTTGCAAGACCTGATCAGCTGGTCGGCCATCGGCGCGCGCACCACCGAATCCCAGACCCACCGTGAGATGGCCTCCGGCCTGTCCTCGGCGGTCGGCTTCAAGAACGGCACCGACGGCGGCCTGACCGTAGCGATCAACGCCCTGCAATCGGTTTCCAGTCCGCATCGTTTCCTGGGGATCAACCAGGAAGGTGGCGTGTCGATCGTTACCACCAAGGGCAATGCCTACGGTCACGTGGTGCTGCGCGGCGGCAACGGCAAGCCGAACTACGATTCGGTCAGCGTCGCACTGTGCGAACAAGCGCTGAACAAAGCGAAGATCAAGCCGAACATCATGGTCGATTGCAGCCACGCCAACTCCAACAAGGACCCGGCCCTGCAACCGCTGGTGATGGAGAACGTCGCCAACCAGATCCTCGAAGGCAACCGGTCGATCATCGGCCTGATGGTCGAAAGTCATCTGAACTGGGGCTGCCAAGCGATCCCGAAAGACCTCGCCGACCTGCAATACGGCGTGTCGATCACCGATGCCTGCATCGACTGGTCCGCCACCGAAAACACCTTGCGCAGCATGCACGCCAAGCTCAAGGATGTGCTGCCTAAACGTGATCGCACCTGATCACTGTTCAGCGCACACAAAAACGCCGGGCTTAACCCGGCGTTTTTTTATGCGTTCGTTTTACTGGCTCAGCTTGGCCGCATGCCGCTGGTGGCGCTCCATGTAGCGCTCCACGTAGGAACACGATGGAATCACGGTGTAGCCCATTTCCTCGGCGTACTCCAGCGCCTTCTCGGTCAAGGCTGCCGCAATGCCGCGACCACGCAATGCATTGGGCACGAAGGTGCGATAGATATCCAGAGTCTGTTTCCCCAGATCCATATAGGTCAGGTAGGCACGATGACCGTCCACATTGGTCTCGAACTGATGACCTGCCTGGTCATGGTTGATGGACAACGCCTCGCTCATCACAACTCCTCTGCGGGTCTTGAATTCTGACCCCTACCTTACCGATGTTTTTCCGGCGAAGGAACATCTACGCCACCCCCGTGCCTGAATGGACACCGAGAAGAGCTGCACCGATCTCGCGCAACCGAGCACGTATCAAATAGTAGGCACCATTGGCAGAAATGCTCAAGGTGCGCTCGTCATCACGCGGGGTTGGGCGGGTGCTGCTCCGGGTTACGCAGGGACGGCTCGACCGAAGCGCTCTGCGGGTCGATAGCCTGAACATTGCCGGATGTCGAGACTTAAGACGAGCGTCCCTCTATTAAGTCACCTCAACTAGGCGAAAGAGTTTGAGAGGTGCCGCGCAAATTCCGAACAAAAGTGTAGACGAATCCATCTAGACAGACTTTAGCCAAGATGGGAAAAACAGTCCTGTCGCCGGGAACTTTTTCGTGCCAACTCGCTCAGCTCGGGCCTTGCAGCTGGATATTTTTTAATCAATCGCAAGTAAAAGTTGCTCGAAAAAGAATCAACGCCTACAATTTTTTTTGCTTCTTGCTTTACGTCAGTTTACTTACGACAAGTAATGGGTAGTATGTACGCCGGCTATTTCCTCACTCTGAGGAGACAGCTAATTTAATTGAAAGTCCTTGAAGGGGAACACGATGAACAACGTTCTGAAATTCTCTGCTCTGGCTCTGGCCGCAGTTCTGGCTACCGGTTGCAGCAGCGTATCGAAAGAAACCGAAGCACGTCTGACCGCTACTGAAGACGCAGCTGCTCGCTCCCAGGCTCGTGCAGACGAAGCTTACCGTAAAGCTGATGAAGCTCTGGCTGCTGCTCAAAAAGCACAACAGACTGCTGACGAAGCTAACGAGCGTGCTCTGCGCATGCTGGAAAAAGCTAGCCGCAAGTAATAATCCTTCGGGGTTGTTATCAAGCCGACCCATTTTTTGGGTCGGCTTTTTTATTGCCCGGCGTTTGTCCAGGCAATAAAAAACCCGCCGACGCTCTCAGCGCCGGCGGGTTCTGTTCAAGCCTTACTGCAACGGATCGATCGGTGCACTCGTCACCATCGGCGCAGAAGTATTCGGCACGGCGATTTCCACCGGCAGACCATCTTCAGCGGCAACCACATCACGCACCACATCCCAGTTCATGCGCAGGTTGTTGGTGATGTCTTCGCGCTTGAGCATCGCGTTGATCACAGCCGTGTGCTTGTCGACGACCGACGGGTTGCCCTTGTCGTCCAGCGGCGTGTGCGCTTCCAGATACACCTTGCCGCCACTTACACCGAACTTGTACGGGTCGTTGAGAATGCGCACTGACGTGCCGACCGGCACCATGCCTGCCATTTGCAGCACGTTGTTGTTGAACATGCGGAAGCAGCCGTGGCTGGTGCGCATGCCGATGCCGAACTTCTTGTTCGAACCGTGGATCAGGTAGCCCGGTGTGCCCAGGGTGAACTTGAACGGGCCCAGCGGGTTGTCCGGGCCGGCCGGCACGACGTTCGGCAGCGGATCGCCGTCAGCGGCGTGCTCGGCCTTGATCGACGCTGGAGGGGTCCAGGTCGGGTTCGGCGTCTTCGCAACGATGCTGGTGTGGGCAATCGGCGAACCCCAGCCTTCACGACCGATACCCAGCGGGAAGGTGTAGACCACGTTCCGGCCTTTCGGGAAGTAGTAGAGGCGGTATTCAGCCAGGTTGATGACGATGCCTTCACGTGGGCCTGGCGGCAGGATGAAGCGCGTCGGCAGCACGATCTCGGTGCCGGCACCCGGCAACCATGGATCGACGCCCGGGTTGGCCGCAACCATTTCCGAGTAGCCCAGATCGTAGGTGGTGCCAAGGTCGGCGAAGGTGTCTTCGTACTTGGCCTTGATCACTTGCACCTGGCCGATGATGTCTTCACCGGGCGGTGGCAGGGGTAGCTCCAATGCTGCTACGGGGCCAGCCACACAAAGGGCGGCAAGAGTCAGGCAGCGGGTGACGGCAGGAAAGCGCGGCAACATCCGGAAAATCCTTCGCATAATCGACTGGGGTTTAAGAACGCAATTGTACACTGGCGCTCTGGTATTCGGGGAGAGACACCGATAGAGCGTGAATTGGCTGCGATATTTTTTCAGGGGGCATATCCGTTTCTGCGGTAACGGCCGCTAATGGTTTCGCCCTTACGGCGAGTCACTTGGAAGAGCCCCAAGTAACCAAGGGCTCTTGCCCCTTTCGTTCGGTGCCTCGCTGTGGCTCGGCATACCCTCGCTCCGGTCCTGCTCCGTGGGCCCGCCGCCATCGGCCATCCATGGCCGGGGGCGGCTAACCCGGCATCCATGCCGGGTTGCCCACTGCGCAGAACCTCCACTCGGCCTCTCGAGGGGGCGCTCAGATCAAAAGCGGAAGGCGAGCTAACGCTCGGCCTGATGAGTGGTGAAAAGCGAAAGCAAACGCGATTCCCTGTAGGAGCCGGCTTGCCGGCGAAAAACGTCGAGACACCGCGTTCATTCAGACAGCCCGCGTTATCGTTGACGTCCATCGCCAGCAAGCTGGCTCCTACAAGGGAAATGCGTATGTGTTTGGATAAATACGATCCCCTGTAGGAGCCGGCTTGCCGGCGAAAAGCGTCTAGGCGACGCGTTCATTCAGACACCCCGCGTTATCGTTGACGTCCATCGCCAGCAAGCTGGCTCCTACAAGGGAAATGCGTATGTGTTTGGATAAATACGATCCCCTGTAGGAGCCGGCTTGCCGGCGAAAAACGCCCAGACACCGCGTTCATTCAGACAGCCCGCGTTATCGTTGACGTCCATCGCCAGCAAGCTGGCTCCTACAATTTTGAATCGTGTGAACCCAATCCACGTGTAGGAGCCGGCTTGCTGGCGATAGCGGTGAGTCAGTCAACGCATGTATTGGCTGGACTGACGCCATCGCCAGCAAGCCGGCTCCTACAGGGGATCGGTGTACATATCCGGAATGAGGGAACGCGTGCACCAAAGAGCCAGGTCGGCTTTCAGGCCGCCTCGGCGGCTGTGGCGGTAGTCGCCCCCTCGAGAGGCCGAGCGCAGGTTCTGCGCAGTGGGCAACCCGGCATAGATGCCGGGTTAGCCGCGCACGGCCAGGGATGGCCGATCGTGGCGGGCCCACGGAGCAGGACCGGAGCGAGGGCATGCCGAGCATTAGCGAGGCACCGAACGAAAGGGGCAAAAGCGCTTGGTTACTTGGGGCTTTTCCAAGTGACTCGCTGTAAAAGCGAAACCATTAGCGGCCGTTACCGCAGGAATGGATATGTACACCATCAGAAACTCGGCGCTTGGATTTGCGGCAAATCAACCACCACTCATATTCATGAACCGAACAATCTGCACATCCCCCTCCGGAGTGAAATCGTGGCGCAGTGGTTTACCGCGCAAAGCCTTTTGCACCGCATTGATCACCGGCTGGTCATCCAGCGGATAACGCCGCAGCAACCCTCTCAAATCCAGCGCATCGTCCTGCCCCAGACACAACAGCAGCTTGCCTTCCACGGTCATCCGCACCCGGTTGCAAGTACCGCAGAAGTTGTGACTGTTGGGTGAAATGAAACCGATCCGGGTCTCGGGATGGCGTTCCAGCCGCACATAACGCGCCGGCCCGCCGCTGTTTTCCGTGCTGTCGAGCAAGCGATGACGCTGAGCAATCAACGTGCGCACGTCATCACTGGAACAAAACGATTCGCCCCGTGATCGCCCGACGTCGCCCAGCGGCATTTCTTCGATAAAACTGATATCGATGCGCTGGTCGATAGCGTATTGCACCAGCGCCGGGACCTCATCGAAATTGCGCCCCTTCATCACCACGCAGTTGAGCTTGATTCGCTCAAACCCCGCATCCCGCGCCGCTTCGATGCCGCCCAGCACCTGATCGAGATCGCCGTTGCGGGTGATCGCGCGAAATTTCTGCGCGTCCAGGCTGTCGAGGCTGATGTTCATCCGTTTAACACCCGCCTCCACCAACGGCCGTGCCAGGCGGCCCAGCTGCGAGCCGTTGCTGGTCATCACCAGTTCGCGCAAACCGGGCAACGCGGCGATGTTGCGACACAGATCGACAATGCCGGGACGGATCAACGGCTCGCCGCCGGTAAGGCGAATCTTGCGCACGCCCAGGCCAACGAACAACGTTGCCAGGCGCTGCAATTCCTCCAGCGTGAGCACCTGCTGACGCGGCAGGAAGGTCATGTTTTTCGCCATGCAATACACACAACGAAAATCACACCGGTCCGTCACCGACATCCGCAGATAATCGATCTGCCGCCCAAAACCATCCTGCATCACAGCGTTCATCACATCTCCCGGTTAGCCTAGAGGCTCACTGCACCAGCGGTGAGTCAGCGCCCTGCAAATGAATACCGCGAACATCCGCCGCGCCAATCAGGGTTTGCAGGTATTGCACCAGGGCCTTTTGCCAGACGCCCTGCTGCAACTGCGTGCGGATCGCCGTCGACACCGCTTCATAGGGCAACGGCATGCCTTCGATCCGCTGATCGACGCTGACCACATGCCAGCCATAACGACTTTCCAACGGTTTGCTGGCGAGCCCCGGTGCCAGCGTGAACAGCTGCCGCTCCAGTTCCGGCACGGTCTGGCCTTTGCTGATCTGCCCCAGAGAACCACCTTGTGCCTTCGACGGGCAGGCCGAATATTTCACCGCCAGCTCGGCGAAGCTGCCGGGGAAGTCTTCCAGCCGTTGCAGCAGGATTTCTGCCTGGGCATGCGCCAGCTCGCGAGCCTCGGCATCGTCCGGCGCGCATTCCAGCAGGATGTGCCGCACCGCCAGCAACGGCGCGCTGTGAAAGCGCCCGCGATTGTTTTCGTAGTAACGAAGGCTGGTTTGCTCGTCGCATTGCGGCACGATCACCTCGCGTTCGAGCAACAAGCGCGTGGCGGCTTCCTCTTCGTTCTCACCGGCACCGACCTCCAGCGACACGCCCAGTTCGGCAATGCGCTGCTGCAACAACTCGCGGATCACCAGCGCCTTGGCGGCCAGATACACCGCCTCTTCGCGGCTTTCGGCCGGGTGATATTGCAGCTCCTGGGCCATCGCTTCCGGGGTGATCACCACCTCGTTGACGCTGATGATCGGCCACTCCTGCTCACTGCTGGCGATCAGCTGCGCCGGCGCGTCATCGGCCGCCGCAGGCTCAACCGCAAGCTCTTCAAACGGCGCGACATCGTCCGGCACCACAGCCTCTACTTGTTTGGAAGATCCGCAGCCACCGCTGCCGCCGTTACCACCACCACATCCACATCCACCTGACATGATTGTCTCCTCAGAATTTCTGCCGAACGATTTGATAACGGCGTCCCAGGTACCAGACCGGTGCACTGATCACGTGTACGAGACGGGTGAAGGGGAACAGCACAAACAGGGTCAGGCCGAGAAACACGTGCAGCTTGTAGGTCAGCCCGACCGGCGCGATGGAGGCCGCCGCTTCCGTCGGCCGCAACAGCACGGTGTTCTGCGCCCAGTCGGCGAGCATCACCATCACCGAACCGTCCATGTGCGCGGTGGACGCAACGATGGTCAGCAGGCCGAGCAGCAATTGCGCCAATAGCACCAGCAGAATCAGGATGTCCGACGTACTGGACGTGGCGCGGACCCGAGGGTCGCTCAGGCGCCGGTTGACCAGCATCAGCAGGCCGATCAGGCACAACAGGCCGAAGAAGCCGCCGGACACCATCGCCAGCAACTGCTTGTTCTCAGTGCTGATGAAATGGTGATAAACCGACGCAGGCGTCAGCAGGCCGACGAAATGCCCGGCCAGCACGAACAACACACCGATGTGGAAGAAGTTGCTCGCCACACGCATGCCGCGCTGGTTGAGCATTTGGCTGGAGCCCGCCTTCCAGGTGTACTGCGACAGGTCGAAGCGGGCCCAACTGCCGATCAGGCAAATGGCCAAAGCGATATAGGGATAAATCCCGAACAACAACAGGTTCCATTTAGACATTGCCTACCTCCTGGGCTGGCGCGGCGGCCAGCCCTTCATGCTGAAAATCCACCCAGTGCAACGGCACCGCGCTTTCTTCCCGGGCCTTGCCCGGTGCGCTTGGCAGCGAACCGCAACGGTCCTGCTGTTCGGCCTGGAGAAAGTCCACGGCCTCCTCTTCCCAGATTTTGTCGAGGGCTTCGAGCGAGTCGTCGCGCACTTCCGCCGCGACCTGCTCACGCAGGTCGGCCACGGCCTGATGCGGTTCGGCCCCGGCAATCTGCAGCAGCGCCCGGAAGCAACTGGCGTAGGCGCTTTCACGCTCCTCCAGACGCGCCGCGAGCAAGGCCAGCAGGTGCGAGACATCCGCCAGGCCCTCGCGGGCCTCGATGTCTTCGCGAGTGGACAGAAACTCCAGGTACAGCGGGATGTAGTCCGGCAGCTCTTTGACGCCGATGGCAAAACCGGCGTCTTCGTACTGCGCCATCATGTCGACCATGGCCTGGCCACGGTCGCGGGACTCACCGTGCACGTGTTCGAACAACAGCAACGAGAGCGCGCGCCCCCGACCGAACAGCGCACCGTAGTGCTCCTGCCCGTCCATCAGGTCATTGGCGCAGATCAGCTCCAGCAACTCGAACAACGCACCGCGCTGCTTCGGGCTGATTTCCCGCGACTGAATGATCGCCTGCTCCAGTTCGTCGCGGCCGCTGATCAGCGTTTCAGTCGGGTAATCGAGCAGCAGCGAAATCACTTTGAGAATTTGCATGCTCATTCCTCCCACAACTGCACGGTTTTCAGGACGTCGCGACGGTTGGCCTTTTTCGCACCGAACATGTTGGTGTCGGAGCTGCCGCTGCAACCGCTGCCGAAACTGAAACCGCAACCGGAGCGTTCGGCAAAGGCGTCGCTCATGGCGTCTTCGCGGTGGGCGGTCGGTACCACAAAGCGGTCCTCATAGTTGGCGATGGCCAGGTAGCGGTACATTTCCTCGACCTGGTCCACGCTCAAACCGACGTCCGCCAACACTTGCAGGTCTTGCACGCCATCGACTTGCTCGGAACGCTTGTAGGCACGCATCGCCAGCAAGCGTTTCAACGCACGCTTGACCGGTTTTTCATCGCCGGCAGTCAGCAGGTTGGCCAGGTACTTCAGCGGAATACGCAGGCTGTCGACGTCCGGAATCACCCCGTTCATGCCGACGGTGCCAGCGGTTGCGGCGTTTTGAATCGGCGACAGTGGCGGTACGTACCAGACCATCGGCAAGGTGCGGTATTCCGGGTGCAGCGGCAGCGCGAGCTTCCAGTCCACGGCCATTTTGTAGACCGGCGAACGCTGGGCGGAATCGATCACCGACTGCGGTACACCGTCTGCCAGGGCCTGACGGATCACCGCCGGGTCATTCGGATCGAGGAAGATCTCCAGTTGTTTTTCGTACAGATCCTGCTCATTGGCGGTGCTCGCCACTTCGCTGATACGGTCGGCGTCGTACAGCAACACGCCGAGGTAACGGATACGACCGACGCACGTTTCGGCGCACACGGTCGGCATCCCGGCTTCGATACGCGGGTAGCAGAAAATGCACTTCTCGGACTTGCCGCTTTTCCAGTTGAAGTAGATTTTCTTGTACGGGCAGCCGCTGATGCACATGCGCCAGCCGCGGCATTTTTCCTGGTCGATCAGGACAATGCCGTCTTCTTCACGCTTGTAGATCGCCCCGCTCGGGCACGATGCCGCACACGCCGGGTTGAGGCAGTGCTCGCACAGGCGCGGCAAATACATCATGAAGGTGTTTTCGTACTCGCCGTAAATGTCCGCCTGGATCTTGTCGAAGTTCTTGTCCTTGCGACGCTTGGCGAATTCAGTGCCAAGGATTTCTTCCCAGTTCGGGCCCCACTCGATTTTCTCCATGCGCTTGCCGGAGACCAGCGAGCGCGGGCGCGCCGTTGGCTGATGCTCGCCCAGCGGTGCGGTGTGCAGGTGCTGGTAATCGAAGTCGAACGGCTCGTAGTAGTCGTCGAGGCTCGGCAGGTCCGGGTTGGCAAAGATATTGGCCAACACGCGGAACTTGCCGCCGATGCGTGGGTTGATCGAGCCGTTGGCATTGCGGATCCAGCCGCCCTTCCACTTGTCCTGGTTTTCCCATTCTTTCGGGTAGCCGATCCCGGGTTTGCTTTCGACGTTGTTGAACCAGGCGTATTCCATGCCTTCACGGCTGGTCCAGACGTTTTTGCAGGTGATCGAGCAAGTGTGGCAACCGATGCACTTGTCCAGGTTCAGCACCATGCCGATTTGTGAGCGAATCTTCATCTCAGTTCTCCTCGATATCGGTCGGCAGAGGACGCGGCAGGTCATCACCGGACGAACCATCGAGCCAGTCGACTTTGGACATTTTGCGCACCACGACGAACTCGTCGCGGTTGCAACCGACCGTGCCGTAATAGTTGAAACCGTAGGCCTGCTGGGCATAGCCACCGATCATGTGGGTCGGTTTGAGCACGACGCGGGTCACCGAGTTGTGGTGGCCGCCACGGGTCTTGGTGGTTTCCGATCCGGGCACGTTCACGATCCGTTCCTGGGCGTGGTACATCATCACCATGCCGTCCTTGACCCGCTGACTGACCACCGCACGGGCGGTCAGCGCACCGTTGGCGTTGAAGCACTCGATCCAGTCGTTGTCCTCGATGCCGGCGCTTTTCGCGTCGTTCTCCGACAGCCAGACAATCGGGCCGCCACGGCTTAAGGTCAGCATCAACAGGTTGTCGCTGTAGGTGCTGTGGATGCCCCACTTCTGGTGCGGCGTGATCCAGTTCAGGACGATTTCCTTGTGGCCGTTGCTGCGCTTGCCTTTCACCCCGGCGATGGTCCGGGTGTTGACCGGCGGCCGGTAACTCATCAGCTGCTCGCCGAACGCCTGCATCCACGGGTGATCCTGGTAGAACTGCTGGCGACCGGTGATGGTGCGCCATGGAATGGCTTCATGAACGTTGGTGTAACCGGCGTTGTAGCTGACGTGATCGTCTTCGAGCCCCGACCAGGTCGGGCTGGAAATGATCTTGCGTGGCTGCGCCTGGATGTCGCGGAAGCGAATCGCCTCATGCTCCTTGCCCACCGCCAGATGGCTGTGGTCGATGCCGGTGAATTCCGACAGCGCGGCCCAGGCCTTGACCGCTACGTGGCCGTTGGTTTCCGGTGCCAGCGACAGGATCACTTCCGCGGCATCGATGGCCGAGTCGATTTTCGGACGGCCGTGACTGATGCCAGCGTCCCGCTCGTGGTGGTTGAGTTCACCGAGGAACTTCACTTCGGCCTCGGTGTTCCAGTTGATGCCCTTGCCGCCGTTGCCGTGTTTCTCCAGCAATGGCCCGAGGGACGAGAACTGCTTGTAGATGTTCGGGTAGTCACGCTCGACCACGTGCAGGTTCGGTGCGTTTTTACCCGGCACCGGTGCCACGCCTTCGCTTTTCCAGTCGGTGCCGCCAAACGGCTGGGCCAGTTCGCCGACGCTGTCGTGCATCAGCGGAATGGTCACCAGATCCTTTTCGACGCCCAGGTGCCCTTCGGCCATGCTGGAAAACGCCTTGGCGATGCCTTTGTAGATTTCCCAGTCGGAACGCGATTCCCACGCCGGGTCGATCGCGGCCGACAACGGGTGAATGAACGGGTGCATGTCCGAGGTGTTCATGTCGTCTTTTTCGTACCAGGTCGCGGTCGGCAAGACGATGTCGGAATAGACACAGGTCGAAGACATGCGGAAGTCCAGCGTAGTCACCAGATCGAGCTTGCCGATGGCGCCCTCGTCCACCCATTCGGCTTCTTCCGGTTTGCAGTCGCCGACCTGGCCGATGTCTTCGTTCATCACCCCGTTCTTGGTGCCGAGCAGGTACTTGAGCATGTACTCGTGGCCCTTGCCCGAGGAGCCCAGCAGGTTGGAGCGCCAGATGAACATGTTGCGCGGGAAGTTCACCGGGCTGTCCGGTTGCTCGCAAGAGAAGCGCAGCGAACCGTCCTGCAGCGACTTGACCACGTAGTCTTTCGGTTCCATGCCGGCAGCAGCGGCATCACGGCAAATGTGCAGTGGGTTGGTGTTGAGTTGCGGTGCGCTAGGCAACCAGCCGGCGCGTTCGGCGCGGATGTTGTAGTCCAGCGCATGCTCGGGGAATTGCGACTTGTCGGCCAATGGCGAGAGCACGTCGTGCATGCTCATCTTCTCGTGGCGCCACTGCGAGCTGTGGGCGTAGAAGAAGCTGGTGCCGTTCATTTGCCGTGGTGGACGGTTCCAGTCCAGGCCGAAAGCCAGGGGCAGCCAGCCGCATTGCGGACGGAGTTTTTCCTGGCCGACGTAGTGCGCCCAACCGCCACCGGTCTGACCGACACACCCGCAGAGCATGAGCATGTTGATCAGCCCGCGGTAGTTCATGTCCATGTGGTACCAGTGATTCATCGCCGCGCCGACGATGATCATCGAGCGGCCCTTGGTCTTGTCGGCGTTATCGGCAAACTCACGGGCAATCTGGATCGCTTTCTCGCGGCTGACGCCGGTGATCTGCTCCTGCCAGGCCGGGGTGCCGGGCACCGAGGCGTCGTTGTAATCCTTGGCGACGTTTTCGCCACCCAGGCCACGGTCGATCGCCAGGTTAGCGGCCGACAGGTCGAACACGGTGGCGACTTTGGCCACGCTGCCGTCAGCCAGAACGAGGCTGTGCACCGGCACACGACGGTATTGCACGGCATCGCCGGCCACGTGCTGGAAGTGCTCGTGGGACTCGCCGGCAAAATACGGGAACGCCACTTCGGCCACGTCATCGCCGATCAGGCTCAGTTTCAGATCGATCTCGCGGCCTTCACCACCCTCACGCGGCAGGATGTTCCACTTGCCCTTCTCGCCCCAGCGATAACCGATGGAGCCCTGAGGGGACACCAGTTCGCCGCTGGTATCCAGGGCGATGGTTTTCCATTCCGGGTTGTTTTCCTGGCCGAGGTTGTCGGTCAAGTCACTGGCGCGCAGGAAGCGGTCCGGCTGGTAACCGGCGCCCGGCGCCTTGTCGGCCATTTGCTTGAGCAGCACCAGCACCGGCAGATCGGTGAAGCGCTTGGCGTAGTCAGTGAAATAGGCGCTCGGTTTGTCCAGGTGGAATTCTTTGAAGATCACATGGTTGAAGGCTTGCGCCAGCGCCGCGTCGGTGCCCTGCTTGGGGTTCAGCCACAGGTCGGTGAGCTTGGCGACTTCCGAATAGTCCGGGGTGATCGCCACGGTCTTGGTGCCCTTGTAACGGACTTCGGTGAAGAAGTGCGCATCGGGGGTACGGGTCTGCGGAACGTTGGAACCCCAGGCAATGATGTAGTTGGAGTTGTACCAGTCGGCCGATTCCGGCACGTCGGTCTGCTCGCCCCAAACCATCGGCGAGGCCGGTGGCAAGTCGCAGTACCAGTCGTAGAAGCTCAGGCAGGCGCCGCCGATCAGCGACAGGTAACGCGAACCTGCGGCGTAGCTGACCATCGACATGGCCGGGATCGGCGAGAACCCGACGATCCGGTCGGGGCCGTACTGTTTGATGGTGTAGACGTTGGACGCCGCGATGATCTCGTTGACTTCGTCCCAGCTGGAACGAATGAAGCCGCCCATGCCGCGCTTGCTTTTATAGGAGTCGGCCTTGGCCTTGTCCTCGACAATGCTGGCCCAGGCTTCGACCGGCGCCATGGTCTGGCGCGCATCGCGCCAGAGCTTGAGCAACGGCTTGCGGATTTTCGGGTACTTGAGCCGGTTGGCGCTGTAGATGTACCAACTGTAACTGGCGCCACGCGGGCAGCCACGAGGCTCATGGTTGGGCAGGTCGTTGCGGGTACGCGGGTAGTCGGTCTGCTGGGTTTCCCAGGTGATCAGGCCGTTCTTCACGTAGATCTTCCACGAGCAAGACCCGGTGCAGTTCACCCCGTGGGTGGAACGCACGATCTTGTCGTACTGCCAGCGCGAACGGTAGACGTTCTCCCAGTCGCGCGACTCTTTGCGGGTCTCTCCATGACCCTCGGAAAACTCGTTTTGCTTGCGATTGAAAAACCGCAATTGATCCAGTAAATGACTCACGGTGTAGTCCTCTCAGGCTTGCTGCGGGGTTCTGTGCCCCGCCCACGCAATGGTTGGATTCGGGTCGTCTCAGCAGGGTGTCGCGGCGCCTTTGCGCGCGTACCACCACCAGGTCACGACGATGCAGCTCAGGTAAAAACCGACGAACATGTAGAAGGCCATCTCCGGTCCGCCGGTCTGGGCCATCGAAGTGCCGAAGGATTTGGGAATGAAGAACGCACCGAAGGCGCCCATGGCCGAACTGAAGCCCAGGACGGCGGCGGACTCTTTGCCGGCATTCTTGAGTGCTTGTTCGCGTACGGCCGGGGATTTTCCGGCAGCGGCTTTTTCATGCTGGGTGCGGAAGATCACCGGGATCATGCGGAAGGTGGAGCCGTTGCCCACGCCGGTGGTGATGAACAGCAGCATGAACATGCCGAGGAAGCCGTAGAAGTTGCCGCCCGTACCGTTCTGCGGCAGGAAGTGCATGACACCGAAGACCATCACGATCATCGCGACGAAGTTCCACAGGGTCACTTTTGCGCCGCCGAGCTTGTCTGCCAGCCAGCCGCCCAATGGACGCACGAGCGCACCCACCAATGGGCCGAGGAAGGCGAATTTCAGCGCGATCACGTCAGGGAACGAGGTTTTGATCAGCAATGGAAACGCAGCGGAAAAACCGATGAACGAACCGAAGGTCGCCAGGTACAACCAGCACATCAGCCAGTTGTGCTTGCGTTTGAAGATCACCGCTTGCTCGCTGAACGAGGCCCGCGCACTGGACAAATCGTTCATGCCGAACCAGGCCAGCACCGTCACCAGGACAATGAACGGCACCCAGATGAACCCGGCGTTCTGCAGCCACAATTGGCCACCGTCCGGCAGGGTTTGCGGATTGCCGCCCATGACGCCGAACACGCCGAAGGTGATCACCAGTGGTACGCAGAACTGCATCACCGAGACACCCAGGTTACCCAACCCGGCGTTGAGGCCCAGGGCCGTGCCTTGCTGGGACTTTGGGTAGAAGAAGCTGATGTTGGACATGCTCGAGGCGAAGTTGCCGCCGCCAAAACCGCAGAGCAAGGCAATCCATACAAACACGCTGTACGGGGTGCCCGGGTCCTGCACCGCGAAGCCCATCCAGATCGATGGCACCAGCAACGATGCGGTGCTCAGGGCGGTCCAGCGCCGGCCACCGAAGATCGGCACCATAAAGGAATAGAAGACGCGCAAGGTCGCGCCGGACAGGCCCGGCAACGCCGCCAGCCAGAACAACTGGTCGGTGGTGAAGGTGAAGCCGATGGCGTTCAGGCGCACGATCACCGTGCTCCAGACCATCCACACCGCGAAGGCCAACAGCAGCGCGGGAATGGAGATCCACAGGTTGCGCGTGGCGGTCTGTTTGCCGCTGCTTCCCCAGAACGCAGGGTCCTCGGGGCGCCAGTCATGAATGACCGGCCCTTTATCAGGCTTTTGCAGAACGGACATGTTGTTCTCCTTGGGCAATGCTGGAAATCGGGGACGGGGTCAGCGTCGGCGCTTTACCAAGCACCGGGCTTTTGCGCATTTCGCTGAAGTACATCCAGGTGAGGGAGACCCAGACCACGCCGTACATCAACATGAAGCAGGACGAGCGCACGCCGGTGAGGTCCACCAGGGCGCCAAACATGATCGGCAACACGAAACCGCCCAGGCCACCGGCCAGACCGACGATGCCGGACACCGCACCCATATTTTTCGGGTAGTCATTGGCGATGTATTTGAAGACCGAGGCCTTGCCGAACGCGAAGGCAATGCCCATGACGAACAGCAGCACGGTGAACAGCGCGGGGTTGAGGCCGATGTGGAAATCCACGGTGCCGTTGATGGTCTGCACTTGCAGTTGGGTCTGTGGGTACGAGAGCAGGAACAGGCAGATCCAGCTGACCCACAACACCCACCAGGTCACGCTTTGCGCGCCCCAGCGATCCGACATCCAGCCGCCGACGGCACGCAGCACGCCACCGGGCAGGGAAAAACACGCCGCCAGCAGCGCCGCGCTTTGCAGGCTGAAACCGTATTCCTGCACGTAGTACTTGGTCATCCACAGCGCGAGGGCCACATAACCGCCGAAGACGATCGAGTAGTACTGGCAGTAGCGCCACACCGCAGGATCTTTCAGCGAACGCAGTTGCTCACGCAGCGTGGCGCCCGAGGCACTGCGGTGGTCCTTGTTTTCGGCACTGAGGAACCAGAACGACAGCGCAGTGATGAAGAGGATGGCGCTGAAGACTTTCGGCACCAGCTGCCAACTGCCGGCGGCGATCAAGGCCGGGGCGAGAAATTTGGTGACCGCAGCCCCGGCGTTACCGGCGCCGAAGATGCCCATGGCGAAGCCCTGGTTCTCTTTGTCGAACCACTTGGCGACGTAGGCAATCCCGACCGAGAACGAGCCACCGGCCAAACCGACGAACAGGCCCAGCAGCAAAAACTGCCAATAGGCGGTGGCGTGGCTGATCAGGTACAGCGGTGCGACGCAGGACAGCATCAGCAGAAAGAACACGCTGCGCCCGCCAAAGCGGTCGGTCAGCAGCCCCAGCGGCAAACGCACCAGCGAGCCGGTCAAGACCGGGGTCGCGGCCAGCAGGCCGAACTGGGTTTCGTTGAGCTGGAGCAGTTCCTTGATCGGCACACCGAGCACGGCAAACATCATCCAGACCATGAAACATACAGTGAAGGCCAGCGTGCTCATGCCCAGCACCAAGCCTTGTCGTACACGGGGTTGGGTCACAATGCTCTCCAGTCAGTTAGCCATGGCGGCAGACTAGAGAGAGCAACCCCGTAAAAACTTGATCCACGTCAACGAAGCCCAAGCGGGCCCAAGCCTATGCTTGCACTGCCTACCTCCAAGGAGGTAGACCGGAGAATGCTTAAAACCCCTTGTTTATCAGCGTTTTAACTTTTTCCACCCAGTGTTCTGTCGACAGGGAGCCGTCGACAACTCTTTAGAGGTAGCGCACCCGGGATCGGTGGTTTTCTTTAGATCGCCTTCGCGGGCAAGCCTCGCTCCTACAGGTTGCCGGCGTTTCAGTGATCGATACCTAACCTGTAGGAGCGAGGCTTGCCCGCGAAGAGGCCATAACAAACAACCTCACTCTGGAGCTGCACATGCTCTGCTTTCTGTTCCTTTCCCGGGACCTGCGCCGATGATTCGCTGGTTGCGCAGCTCCTTGCCCGCCCGCGCCGGGCTCGCGGTGATCCTGATCGCCGTGCTCGCGCTCGCCAGCTCGTTGAGCGCCGGGTTGATCGCCTGGTTCAGCCAGGGTGATGCCGCCGCCATCAACACGGCGGGCTCGGTGCGCATGGAAACCTACCACCTGAGCTGGAAACTCGCCGCCGGTGCCACCGATGAAGAAATCATCGGCATCACCGACAGCCTGCAACGTCGCCTCAACAGCCAGTCACTCAAGGCCGTGCTGGAAGATGGCCCGACCACCGCGTTGCAAACCAGCTATAGGCAACTCCAGCAACAATGGAGCGAGACGTTGCGCCCGGCACTGGAACGCGGCGATGCCGTGGCGTTTCAAGCCCAGGCCCGGCCGTTCGTTGAGCAACTGAACCAGTTCGTCAGCCTGCTCCAGCGCCAGAGCGAGCAAAAGCAGGGCTGGCAACAAGTGATCCAGGGCATGGCGCTGTTCACCACCATGATTGTCCTGCTGATCGGTTTGTACGAGTTGCAGTACGGCGTCGTCACGCCCCTCAAGGAATTGGTGGACGCAACCCAGCGCTTTCGACGCGGTGATTTCAAGGTGCGGGTCAACCATCAGTCCCAGGACGAACTGGGCCAGTTGGCCACGAGCTTCAACGCCATGGCCGAAACGATTGAAGAGTCGCATCGCACGCTGGAAAGTCAGGTCCGGCAAAAAACCCTGAACCTGCAACAGGCCAACGCCGCGCTGGAGTTGCTCTATCAAAGCAGCCGCAGCCTGGCCACACGCCTGGCCAATGCCGAAGGGCTGGACGAGTTGATCCGGCGCTTCCAGCAACGCCTGCCGGGCTTGCGCCTGTCGCTGTGCTTGCAAGGTCAGGCGCAGGCGCCTGCCCAGCAACTGATCGCCCTGCATGGCGCCAACATCCGCGACGTCTGCGCCAGCAGCGATTGCGCCACGTGCCAGAAACACCACGACGCGAGGCCGCAATCCTTCAGCATCAGCAACCAGGGCAGCGAACTGGGTGAACTCAAGGCTTACTTTGTCGACGGCCACCCCACGCAAGCCTGGGAAACCCAACTGATCCAGGCCCTGGCCAACCTGATCGGCACTTCGCTCTCACTCAAGCGCCAACGGGAACAGGATCATCGGCTGCTGTTGCTGGAAGAGCGCACGATCATCGCCCGCGAACTGCACGACTCACTGGCCCAGGCCCTGTCCTACATGAAGCTGCAAGTCAGCCGCATGCAGACCCTGATGCGCCGGGGCGAGCCGGTGCAGACCCTGGAAAACGTCACCGCCGAATTGCGCGAAGGACTGAACAATGCCTACCGCCAATTGCGCGAACTGCTGACCACCTTCCGCCTGCAGATTCACGATGCCGGGCTGGTGCAGGAGCTCAAGGACACCGCCGCAGAATTCTCCCGTCGCGGCGAATTCCAGGTGCACCTGCACGTCGATGCGCTGGCCTTTCAGCTCTCGGCCAGCGAGCAGATCCACATTTTGCAGATCACCCGCGAGGCGCTCTCCAATTGCCTGCGCCACGCTCACGCGCAAAACGCCTGGCTGGAACTGCGTCAGGACGGCGAAACCGTGAGGCTTTCGGTCGAGGATGACGGGCGCGGCTTCAGCGGCGACGTCGACCAGCGCGAACATCACGGCCTGAACATCATGGATGAGCGGGCGCGGAGCTTGCGCGGCCACTTGCACATATTTTCCAGGGAGCCTCAAGGCACCCTCGTCCAGCTGGAATTCCACCCGGAATTTCTCGGACAGCACACAGAAGGTAGCGTCACATGAACCCGTCCCCACACCATAGAATCCTGCTGGTAGACGACCATCCCATGATGCGTCGCGGCATCCGTCAAATGCTCGAACTGGAAGATGACTTCCTGATCGTCGGCGAAGCCAACCATGGCGAGGAAGCGCTCAGCCTGATCGAACCGCTGCAACCGGACCTGGTGTTGCTCGACAACAACATGCCGCAAATGAACGGCATTGAAACCCTGCGTCGACTGCGCGCGATGCACTACACCGGCAAGGTGTTGCTGTTCACCGTGTCGGACGCCGAAGACGATATTCGCGACGCGTTGCGCCTGGATGCCGACGGTTATCTGCTCAAGGACATGGAGCCCGAACTGTTGATCCAGTACATCCGCGAAGCGTTGGACGGTGCATTGGTCATCAGCCCCGGCCTGACCCAGGTCATGGCCCAGGCGTTGCGCTCGCCGCCACGCCAGGCGGTGGTCGAACTGACCGACCGCGAACGCCAGGTGTTGAAAACCATCGCCAGCGGCTTCAGCAACAAGGTCATCGGGCACAAGCTGGGCATCACCGAAGGGACGGTCAAGGTTCACGTCAAGAACCTGCTGCACAAACTCGGTTTGCGCTCGCGGGTCGAGGCGGCGGTGTGGGCCATGGAGCATCTGCGCAGTGCAGGCTGACGGCCATGCCTCCTTGGAGGTAGGCCTGCAGAGGCATAGGTCAACCGGCCTGCGCTCTCTACTATGACCGTCAGCGGAGGTACGCCATGCTGACCCACCCTTCCATCGTTTTAACGTTGCGCCGTCATCATCTGTTCAGCCAATTGCCGGAGAAAGTCTTCGAGGAAGTCTGTGCCCTGGCCATGCTCAAGCGCCTGCCTTGTCACAGCACGCTCATGCATCAGGGCGATCCGGCCAAACGCTTTTTTCTGCTGGTCAGCGGCCAGGTCAAGTTGTACCGGCTCACTGGCGAAGGCCAGGAAAACCTGGTGGAGATCATCCAGCCTGGACAAACCTTTGCCGAAGCGCTGCTTTTCAGCCAGGCCCGGCTCTACCCGGTGAGCGCCACCGCGTTGAAGGACAGCGTGCTGGTCAGCATCGAGGGCACCCACTATCGCAATGCGCTGGAGGACCAGCCGAAAGTCTGCCTGGCGATTCTGGCGAGTATGAGCGTGCACCTGCACTTGCGGCTGCGGGACATCGACACCTTGACCATGGCGAGCGCGAGTCGTCGGGTGATCAATTTCCTGTTTCAGGAACGCAACCCGGTCACCGGCCAGATTGTCTTGCAGATGTCCAAACGCCTGGTGGCGTCGAAGCTGGGGATTCAGCCGGAAACCTTTTCGCGGATTTTGCATCGCCTGGTGGACAGCGGCCTGATCGCCATGGAGCGACGCCACATCAGCATCCTCGCGGAAGAGGACCTGGCGGCGTTCCAGTAACCGGAATTGACTGCCATCAATGCGCAATGCCCTGTGCCTTGCACACTTGAACACCCCATCAACGGAGAGCGTCAATGCCCCCTTCGACTTTGCCTCTGGTCTATGCCTGTTCCGGCTGTTCCAATGTTGCGCAACTGGCCAACACATTGGCTGTGCGCCTGGATCGCAGTGGCGTTGCTGAAATGTCCTGCATTGCCGGTGTCGGCGGGCATGTGGCCGCGCTGGTCAACAAGGCGCGGTCGGGGCGGCGGATTTTTGCGCTGGATGGTTGCCCGCTGCAATGTGTCGAGAACTGTCTGAAGCAGCATGGTTTGCATGCGGATGTGCATTTGATTCTGAGTCATTACGGGTTGCGTAAGCGTTATGGCGAGGATTGCACCGAGGCGCAGAGCGATGAGTTGTTTGAGGGGATCAGGGGGTTGATTGTCAGTGATACCCGGCAGCATCAAGTCTCTGAACATATGACTTGAGAGCAGCGCGGATCAAATGTAGGAGCGAGACCGGCTTGCCGGCGATGGCTTTGTGTCAGGCGCCGAATTTTTTTCAGGTGTACATATCCATTGCTGCGGTAACGGCCGCTAATGGTTTCGCTCTTACAGCGAGTCACTTGGAAAAGCGCCAAGTAACCAAGCGCTCTTGCCCCTTTCGTTCGGTGCCTCGCCTAGGCTCGGCATACCCTCGCTCCGGTCCTGCTCCGTGGGCCCGCCGCCATCGGCCATCCATGGCCGGGGGCGGCTAACCCGGCATCCATGCCGGGTTGCCCACTGCGCAGAACCTCCACTCGGCCTCTCGAGGGGGCGCTCAGATCAAAAGCTGAAGGCGAGCTAACGCTCG